>CAYXLY010000065.1:0-13727 GCA_964466005.1 uncultured Spirochaetaceae bacterium
CACGGCTCTGAACACTCTTTCCCTACACGACGCTCTTCCGATCTCGCCCGCGCGGTCGAGGCCCGGGAGGGGGGCCGACACCGGATGCTCTCGGGCTTCGAGCCGCCGGAGACGCGGGCCTACCTCGTCGCTTCCGGAGCCGAATCCGTCTCCTTGAGACTCGCCGAGGAGGTGACCCGCGCCTCGGCGGGCAGTCCTTTCCTGCTCCGCCAGATCGCCCATCCGCTGGCGAGCCGCATCGCGCTCGAGGGTGGGTCTCCCTCGCCGGAAGCAATCCACGCGGCTCTCGGCCCCGCTCCTTCCGCCGCCCTCGACGAGTGGATCGGGAGCCGTCTGGAGGGCTGTACTCCGGCCTGCGTCCGGACGCTCTCGGTCCTGGCTCTCGGGGGCGCGGAGCTCGGCCTGCGGTCGCTCGAAGCCCTCCTCGAGGCGCCCGGACTCTCGTCACGACCGGCGATCGAGGTCGCTCTGGAGACCGACCTCGCCCTGCTGCATCAGGGGCGGATCCAGATCCGTCACGCGATCGTCCGCGACGCGCTGGTCCGACGACTCGAGCCGAGCGAGCGCCAGGCGCTCCACCTCGAGATCGCGTTGGCCTGGCAGAAGGCTTCGCATCGTGATCCTCAGGCCCGGGACACCGCGATCGCCCATCATCTCTTCTCTGCGGGCGACCTCGCAAACGCCGACGAGGTCGTCCGCATCGCGGAGCGGACCGCACGGCAGGCGCTCGATCGGTCCGCCTGGTCCGAAGCGATCCAGCTTCTGGAATACGGACTCGAGCGCGCAGTGGAGCCCGAGACCCGAGCCCGGCTCCATTGGGAGCTCGCGCGGGTCCATTTCCTCAGGCTCGACGCCACGCCCTGCCTCCATCATTACGGCCAGGCGCAGCGGATCTACGGCATCACCGGGAATCGCGGCGCGCTCGCGTCGATTCTGGCCGCCTCGCTCCGCGCCACCGTCTGGCTGGCGGGTGACGACCCACGCCTCGTCGCGAGCAGTCCTCTGCAGGCCCGGTGCGCGCTCGAGGCCCTCGAGCCCGGTGAGCACGCGCTGAAGGCCCGTCTGCTCTGCGCCCTGGCCGAGTACGAGCTGTACTGTGGCGAGATCTCGGCCGCCGAGGATCTGGCGACCTCCGCGCTGGCCCTGACGGACGAGGAGACGGACCCGCTCCTCGAGGCCGACGTCGGCTTCATCCTGGGCTCGGCCTGTCATACCCTCCTTCGGCCGGAGGAGGGACTCGAGGCCTGGCAGCGGGGCGCCGCAGCGGCTCGCGCGGCCGGCGATCGCTCGGCCGAAGCGCGCTGTCTCCAGCGCGTCGCGATGAGCCATTTCTGCTTCGGGCGGATCGAGGCCTTCGAGCGTGAACGAGAACACCTCGACGCGAGCGAAGCCCTCTACTACTCGCCGGGAGATGCCGCCCTCGCCTGGAGCATCGAGCTCGAGCTCGCGGCGCTTCGCGGAGACTGGGCAGCGACCGAGCGACACGGGGCCCGCGTCCGCGAGCTCGTCGCTCGGTCGAAGAACCCGTGGTCGCAGCTCGCCGGCGCGTACGCCCTGGCCTGCGCCCGCGCTACGCAGGGCGACGGGGCCCGAGCGCGGGAGGCGCTCGACACGACCCGGGATCCCTCGATGCCTTTCGCCGCATCGAATCGCTCCGACGTCCTGGGTCCCGTTAGCCGCTGGCTGGCCGATCTCTTCGTCGGTGAGCCCGTCGGCCTGTCGCCGAGCGATCGGGACGCCTGGATCGAGCGGATCGAGTCCGCCGACGAGACGAGCTTCGCGCTGACGTGCGCCTGCTTCGGCGTCGAGATGGCAGACCGGACGCGCGACACGACGCTCGCCACGGCGGCGCTCCCGATCATGACGACTGCCGATGCGCGGAGCTGGGTCCTGACGGTGGGCTGGCCCTTCTTCGTCCCCCGTCTCCTGGGCGTGGCCGCGACCCTGGTCGGCGACTGGTTTCTCGCCGATGGGACCTTCGAGCGGGCGACTGCGTGCGCCGCCCGGCTGGGCTTCCCGATCGAGCTCGGTCGCACCCGACTCGATCACGCCCAGATGCTCGTCCTTCGCAACGGAGACGGGGATCGGGACCGGGCGCGCCACCTGGCCCGGCTCGCGCGCTCGGACCTCTCGCTCTGTCCGCGCAACGTCTTCGCGGGCCGGGTCGAGAAGCTCTGTGACTATCTCCAGGTTACGGACGCCCCTGCCGACCCGGCGCCGACGCGCCGTCGGATCGCCGACGAGCGCCTACCCGGCGGCTGAGTCCGCCTGCCTTCACTCAGCGACGTTCGAGCTCGAAGGCGCGGATCAGCGAGTAGACGTGGGAGCGCGCGAGGTCCAGCCGTCGAGCCGCCTCGCTGACGTTCCAGCCCGCCTCGTCGAGCGTCGTCGCCAGGTACTCCGCCTGGAAGCGCCGCGTCGCCTCCTGGAAGGTGAGGGGACCCCGCTCGCGCTCGGCGACCCCACGATGGGAGGGAGCCGCCTCCGGAAAGACGTGCGGACGTTCGATCTGATCCGCGCGCTCGCCTGTCGCCCGGATCACGGCGGCCTCGATGGCGTGCTCCAGCTGTCTCACGTTTCCCGGCCAGGGGGCGTTCTGCAGGGCACGCAACGCGGCCGGCGAGATGGGCAGACGGGGAAGACGATGGCTCTGACTGGCGAGCATCACGAAGTGGGCGGCGAGCTCCGGGATGTCCTCGCGGCGCTCGGCCAGGCTCGGCACGCGCAGCGGCAGGACGTGCAGCCGATAGTAGAGATCCTCGCGAAATCGGCCCTCCTCGACGGCGACCTCGAGGTCGGTGTTGGTCGCGGCGACGACCCGGATGTTGGCGGTGCAGGGCTGGTTCGAGCCGAGCGGGAAATAGGTCCGGGACTGCAGGAGCTGGAGAAGCTTCGCCTGCGCGGAGGCCGGCAGCTCCGAGACCTCGTCGAGGAAGAGCGTCCCCCTCTCCGCAGCCTCGACCTTTCCCGGAATCCGCCGGGTGGCCGTGCTATGCGCTCCTTCGTGCGCGCCGAAGAGCTCGCTCTCGACGAGAGCTTCCGGGATCGCTCCACAATTGAGCTCGACGAAGGGCTCGCTCAAGCGGGCGCTGTTCTCGTGGATCACCCGGGCCACCAGACTCTTGCCCGTTCCCGAATCCCCCGTGAGCAGGACGCTCACGTCGAAGGGAACGACATGACTCAGGGAGCGGAGCAGATCCGCCAACGCGGGGCTGTGCCCGATCAGGCTCTCGGCCCGCAGCAGATCCCGGTAGGACTCCGTCGCATCGCGATCGACGGGCGAGGTCCGGGAGGCGAGCAGCCTGGACGCCAGGCCACCGAGCTGGGCTGCGAAGAGCTCCGCGCTGTCCCGCGCCGTCCGGTCGAAGGGGCCCGCCGACTCGTCGCCCTGGAGATAGAGCGCGCCGATCGGGGGATCGATCCCGACGGGCACGCAGAGCACGGCCTCGATGCGACCCACCTGGATGCTCCGCCGCTCCGAGAACCTCGGATCGATCAGCGCGGCCGGCGTGTCGATGGTCGTCCCGGTCGAGATGGCCTGGGCGATGATGCCCCGGGAGACCGTACGACGGAGCTCCTCCGCCTCGGCGGCCCCCGTGCCGTGCGCCATGAACCAGCCCGGATCCTCGCCGGAGGCGTGCGGGTCGTGGAGCTCCAGGTAGCCGATCGAGGCTCCGGTGACGTCGACGACGATCTCGAGCGCCTCCTCCAGGAAGGCCTCGACCTCGGTCTGCTCCCCCAGCTCCAGCAGCCGCCGGAAGAGATCTCGCTCCCTACGGAGCCTTTCGAGCTCGGCAACCCCCTCCATGACTCCCTGCGGCGCCCCCTCGACCTAACAGAACCGGCCTCGCGCGCGAACCCTAGCATCCCGATCCGGGAATTCTCGCAGTCCCTCGCCATCCGCCTCCGGTCGAGACGTCTTGTCACATGACCTCCACGGAGGACACCGGTTCCGGAGGCCCTGTCCACTGACCCGGACACCCTCGGCCTGAGACTCGATCCAGCCCGTCTTCGCGCCCGGATTTTTCCGGCACGGGAACTGCACTGTCCTGGAGGAATCGCGTGGAGGAATCGATCAGGGAACGCGCGACAGGAGGTCCGGCCGGCCCCCTCGCCGGTTCAGATCGAGGCTCCCGGAATCCATCCGCGAGACGAGCGAGATGAGCGAGATGAGATGAGAGCGAGATGAGAGCGAGATGAGAGCGAGATGAGAAAGGCCGTCCGATCTTCCAGCTGAGCATGTCGGGGCCTGCCGCATCGGTCCCGACGCGCTCCCGGGAAGGGGGGCTCGGAGCGAGAAGGTCCGATTCTCTCGGACCCGACGCGACAGTCTCCGCGGCACATCGTTCCCGCCCGGAGCGGCTTCTGGCCGTACCCCGGGAGACGCCCGGGAGCGATGTGCCGCCTGGAGACGCCGCCCTGCACGAGCCCGTTCCCCTCGCCGCTCTGGCCGCTACCCTCCCGCCCCCGCAAGAATCCGAGAAACTGCTGCGGGCGGAGAGCACGCATGCCCTACCGAGTCGTCCAATGGGGAACCGGCAATGTCGGCTCCTATGCCCTGCGCGCCATCCACAACCATCCGGAGCTCGAGCTCGTCGGGCTGATCGTCAGCAATCCGGAGAAGGAAGGCCGCGACGCCGCAGACTTCGCGGAGATTCCCCGGACCGGCATCCGGGCCACGACGAACGTGGACGAGGCCCTCGCCCTCCAGCCCGATTGCGTCTGCTACACGGGAGCCTCTGAGCATCGCCTCTTCGAGGCCGCGAAGGATCAGGCCAGGGTGCTGGCGCGAGGGATCGACCTCGTCTCGAGCTCGCTCTTCATGCTCCAGTATCCCGAGTCGGACATCCCCGGCTTCGTCGAGAACCTCGAGGAGGCGTGCCGGACCGGGGGATCGACGGCCTTCAACAACGGCATCGATCCGGGCTTCGCCAACGACCTCATGCCGCTGGTCTTCACGGCCCTGTCCGAGTACTGGACGGACGTCCGCGTCCAGGAGATCGTCAACTACTCGACCTATGTCCAGGAGGACACCATCCGCGAGGTCATGGGGTTCGGTCATCCCCTCGACCACGAATGCATGCTCTTCGCAAAGGGGGCCCTGTCGATGGGATGGGGCGGCACGATCCGGTCGATCGCCGCCGGCCTCGGCGTGGAGCTGGACCGGATCTACGAGGTGACCGAGCGCCTGCCGCTCGAGGCGGCGACCGAGAACGCCATGGGTCGCTTCGAGAAGGGCACGACCGGCGCCGTCCGATTCGAGGTCCGGGGCGTCGTCGGAGACCGCGAGCCGATCGTCCTCGAGCACGTCACCCGACTCGTCGACGACATCGCGCCGCACTGGCCCCAGGGCAAGGGCTACCGCGCGATCATCGAGGGCGAGCCCCGGATGGAGATCAGCATGGACATGGCCGATCGGCATGGGGACCATGCCGTCGGGGGCGTGATCCAGACGGCGACGCGCATCGTGAACGCGATTCCCGCCGTCGTGGAGCATTCCCCGGGGCTGGTCTCTGCGCTCGACCTGCCGCTGATCACGGCGCGCGGCCTCTACCGCCCCGACCTCGCCTGATCGCTCCGCCTGCTCGATCGTCCCGAGGACGCTGAACGACCCCAGGCCGGGCGGATGAAGGAGCGCCGAGCCCTCCCCGAGCGCCCGGGTGTGCACTCGCCTGCCATGCCCCCGAAGCCACTCTCCTCCATCGGCCCCTGGGCGCTCTGCGACCGGCTCGATGCGATCTCTCGGCGGCTGGCTCGGCCGGCGGCCGATCGGAGCAGACGGCACGCCGATTGCTTCATCTCGATCCAGGTGTCCGGGTGGAAGTCGGTACGGAAGGGACGGCCGGGCGACCGACCCCGAGTCGAAGGGAGGATCGAGCATGACTGAGCCCACACGGCAGCCCCCGCAGCATGGAGAGCAGCCCGAAGAGACGAAGCCGCGCCCGTCCGATGCATCAGGCACAGGAGGACCCGGGCAGCTCGACGCGAGCGAGATCGGCCCCCAGCCGATCGAGCCCCGGGGGCATCCGGTGCTGCGAATCGTCCTCTGGCTGGTCGCGTTGATGCTGGCTCTCGCGGCGACCTATTACCTGCTCGTCATCCGCTGAGGATCCGCCCCGAGGATCCGAGAATCTCGCGGAAGCTCAGCGGGCGCGGGCAGCCGCCATCGCCGGCTGCGCCGCTCAACGCCGGAGGCGCGCACGCGCCCAGCCTCGCCGGACGGCGCGCACACGGCGGCGAAAGAGGCCCCGGGCCCGATCCGACCAGGACCTTCCCGCCGTCCAGTCGATCGGAATCGACTCGAAGGCATCGCAGAGTCGCGCCGCCTCCTCGGGCGAGAGATCGAGCCGAGCCGCGCGCTCATTCGCCTCGAGCTGCTCCGGGCTCGAGGCGCCGATGATCACGGACTCGACTCCAGGCTGATGCAGGACCCACGCCAGGCAGATCTCGGCGAGCCCGACCCCCTTCTCGCGTGCGAGAGGCAGCACGACCCCCCGCAAAGCCCCCTGAATCCGATCCACGTTGCGCGGATGGAAGAGGGGGCCCCGATCGGTGGGCGGGCGCCCCCGACCCAGCGTCCGGTCCGCCAGGATCCCGGCCTCCAGGGCCGAGTAGGCGAGCACGCCAATGCCGCGCTCTCTCGCCGCCGGGAGGAGTCCCTGCTCGATTCCGCGCGCCAGCAGGCTGTAATGCTCCTGGCATGTGGAGACGCCTTCGGAGCCCAGCGAGTCGACCGCCTCCCGCAACATCGACGCCGGATGATTGCTCAGCCCGATGAAGCGCAGCTTGCCCTCGTCCCGGAGCCGCGCGAGCTCGCCGACGGTCTCCGCGACCGGCGTCCGGTGGTCGGGCTGGTGGACCTGGACGAGATCGAGCACGTCCGTCGCGAGCCGCTGGAGGCTCTCCTCGACATCCCTGCGAACGGCTTCCGGGCGGCCGTCGCGTCGAACCACGCGCCGCTGACCGTCGACGGTCGACTCGAAGAGGGCCTCCCCGTGATCGGAGTCCCAGCGAAGCCCCACCTTGGTCAGAAGCAGGACCTCGTCCCGCCGCCCGCGCAGGGCGCGGCCGAGCTCCGCCTCGACACGACCGAGCTCATAGAGCGGAGCCGTATCGATCGCCGTCAGGCCTCGATCGATCGCCTCGTGGACCAGACGCGTGCGAGCGCTCTCCCCTTCCCGCGTGCTTCGCCACGCCGTTCCCAGGACGATGCGGGGGAGCGCGAGCGGAATGCCACCGTGAGCCGGACTCTCCATTCCCCGGTTCTATCGCGAGCCCCGATCCCGCGCCATGCCACACCGCGGGGCGCTCGCGACGCGGGACGAGAGGCGGTAGCGTCCGACTCCCTCGCGGCGGACGGCGCGCCGATCGAGACGGCTCCGGGTCCTTCGCCGCGGCATCTCCTCGCGATGCCTTCGGCGCGACCCACGAGTCGACCGCCGGTCCGAGCTTCTCGCGCGTTCGGCTCGCATCGGCGGGCGCGAACGAGGGGGAGAGCGAGAAGAAGAAACGAGAAGAAGAGAAGAAGAGAAGAGGCATACGCTCGATGGCCGGCTCCCAGACAGAAGATCGCCTTCGCTACAGCCCCTTCCTGCCCGAGGTCATGGCCGATCCCTTCCCCTGGTACCGGCGCCTGCGCGACGAGGCGCCCGCCTACTACATCGCCGAGTACGATGCCTGGGCGATCTCCCGCTTCGAGGACGTGTGGAGGGCGACGGAGCAGCCCGAGATCTTCACGACCGTCCGGGGCACGACGGCAGCCCAGGCGATCTCGAAGGTCGAGCCCCCCGTCCCGAGCATCAACCAGATCGACCCCCCCGAGCACACGCGTCTCCGCAAGGCCATCCGCTCCTTCTTCGGCCGATCGAGCGTCTCGGCGCTCGAGCCTGCGATCCGGGCGGAGATCCGCGCGCAGCTCGACCTTCATGCCGAGAGCGGACGCATCGACGCCGTCCGGGCGCTGGCGGACCCGGTCGCCGCCCGTGTGGCCTGCCGACTCCTCTCGCTGCCCGAGGAGGCCGGCCCGCTGCTCGTGGCCTGGGTCCATCGCTATACGGAGAACGTTCCGGGAGACGAAGGCCGTTCGTCCGACGCGCTGGCGGCGGCGATCGAGATGAACCGGTATCTGGCCGACTTCGTGGCGGAGAGGAGAAAGGGGCAGGGCCGGGAAGGCATCGCCGATGCCTTCCTCCGGCACGAGATCGACGGACGACGTCTCGAGGACCTGGAGATCGCCTCCCACCTCCAGACGCTGGTGATCGGAGGCACCGACACGACGCCGAAGGTGATCGCCTCCGCTCTCCTGCATCTCCATCGTCAGCGCGAGCAGCGGGCCCGGCTCGTCGCCGAGCCCGGCGGGATCCCGAGCGCCTTCGTCGAGGCCCTGCGGCTGGACGTCCCCCCGCAGTTCATGGCGCGCACCGTGGCGAGAGAGACGAGCCTGCACGGAGAGACGCTGCATCCGGGACAGGGCGTCCTGCTGCTCTATGCGTCCGCGAACCGTGACGACCGCGAGTACGCCGATCCGGACCGCTTCGACCTGACGCGACCGATCCGCCGCCATCTGGGCTTCGGCCACGCGGCGCATGTCTGCATCGGAGCGCATGTCGCGGCGCTCGAGGGCCGTCTCGTGCTCGAGGAGATCCTGTCCCGCTTCCCGGAGTATGGGGTCGACGAGGCGCGGATCGAGCGAAGGAGCGCCGATCAGCTCCGCGGCATGACCTCCCTGCCGCTCCTGCTCTCGTGAGCCCCTCGATGCGTCCCGCGACGGGCCGAGAGCCGAGAGGGCCTCGACGGCCGGGGCCCTTCCGGCCCGCTCAGGGCCCCGCTCGGAGCGGCTCTCTCACGGTCACCTCGCCCCCTGCCTCGATGAACTCGTCGATCACCTGATAGAGGTACTCGCAATCCTCACGGGTCATCGTGGGATGGCAGGGGAGCATGATTCCGTGCTCCATGATCCGATCACAATTCCCGAGGCCGTCGGGATGGATCCGGTACTCGTGACCCGCGAGCATCGGGTGGCGGGTGATGTTGCCCGAGAAGACGACGCGGCTCATGATGCCCGAGTCCTCGAGCTGCAGCTGGAGCTTGCGGCGACTCCAGCCGGTCTCTGGACGCAGCTGGATCGGATAGCAGAGCCAGGTCGTCTCCGTGTCCTCGAGGATCCGGGGCAGGATGAGCTTGTCCTCGTGACGCCGCAGGAACTCCGAGTGCCAGCGGAAGCGCTCTTCCCTCAGCGCCCAGAGCCGATCGATCTTGTCCATCTGGGCGATTCCGAAGGCGGCGCCGCACTCGTTGGGAATGAAGCCGTAGGCGTTCTCCTCGAAGATGAAGAGCCCGTCGTAGTCCACGCCGTCGAGCTCTTCCAGGAAGCGACCGTCGCTCTCGTTCGCCCGGGTTCCGTACATCCACTTCTCCGAAGAGCGTCCCCACGCGCGAAGCGCCAGGGCGCGGTCGAGGTAGCGATCGTCGTCGAAGAAGACCATGCCTCCGTTTCCGAGCGCGGTGATGATGTGGAAGATCGAGAAGCTCGTGATCGAGACGTCCGCCCGGGTCGCCGTGTGACGCCCTCGAAGCTTCCCACCGAGCGTGTCCGCGCTGTCGTGAATCACGAAGAGGTCGTGCGCGTCGGCGATCTCGCGGACACGGTCCCAGTCGCAGATCCCGCCGATCAGGTCCGGGATCAGGATCGCCCGCGTCTCGTCGCTCAAGACGTCTTCGATCGTGTCGACCCGCACCTGATAGTCGTCCAGACCCGCGTCCAGGAAGACCGGCGTGCAGCCGACCTGATAGATCGCCGCGACGTCCGAGGAGAACGTGAGTGCGGGCGTGATCACCTCGGATCCCAGAGGCAGGTTGGCGAGACGCATCGCCACGGTCAGCGCCGAGGAGCCGGAGTTCACCATCACGCCATGCGCCTTGCCCATGTACTCGGCGACGCGCCGCTCGAACTCGCAGACCTTCGGTCCGGGCACGAGGCCCATCGGGTCCTGCAGCTGCGCCATCACGGCATCGATCTCGGTCTGGTCGAACATCGCGCCGCCATAGCGCACGATCCGCGGCTCGATCTTCATCGCTCCTCCACTCCTCCCGGCTGCCCGGCTGCCGTCTTCGTATCCCTCGCGAAGGCAGTCTAGGATATCCTCGCGCGCACTCCTCCGGCATGCGGCGGAATTCCGCTCGTCGCGCCCCGTCCTCGAGCGGGGATCGACGCGGGCGATCACGAGGAATCAGCGAGGACCATCGATGAAATTCGAATCCGCCTGTCGACCGGTGATCGGGAGCCAGTCCTCGCTCTCGAAGGCCCGGGTCCTCACCGTCGGCGGGGCCAACATCGAGCACGGATACACGATCGACGGCGAGCTCGAGCCCGATGCCAAGTACTCGACACCGCCTCGCCCGCGTCTGGCCGGTGGGAGCTCGGTCAATCACGCCTGTCGCCTGCTCGCGATGGGCATCGGCGTCCATCCGGTCCTTCCCCTCGCCAGGGAGGACCCCCTCAGCCAGACGATCGTGTCGGCGCTCGACGAGTCCGAAGGCATGGGAGGCGCCCGCTACCGTCGAAGGCGCCTGCAGATCCGGGGCCCGGGCCTGAAGACGCCCTACACGACGATCATCCGCCAGGGATCCTCCCGCGCGGCCCTGAACGAGTTCTCTCCCGACCTGATGAAGCGCTTCCGGATCCATGGCGCGCAGCATCTCGAAGACCTCGAGAGGACCGCGCGGCCGCCGGACGTCGTCATGATCGGTCATGTCCATGCCGACCGGGCCCGACCCGCCCCGGGCCAGATGGGCTTCGGGGGCGCCATCACGAACGATTTCCTGACGGCGCCTCGACTCGTCTCCGCCCGCAAGTTCGTGAACTTCGGTCCGGCGCAATATCGGCTCGGCACCCGGCGCTGGGAGCGCCTCCTGAAGAAGCACGTGACGGTATTCCAGCTCGACATCGGCGAGATCCGGACCTTCTGTGCCGATGCGGAGCTCGAGCACCTCTCGCTCGAAGCGATCCTCGATTGGTTCCGGCCCCGCTGCACGGTCGTGATCACGCTCGAACGCTTCGGGGCGATCGGTCAGCTGAAGGGTGCCCGGCAGGCCGTCGCGGCCTGGCCCTACCTGCTCGAGAACGTGCGGGACTCGACGGGCGCCGGCGACGCCATGGGCGCCGGCATCGTCGCGTCCATGTTGACGCGGGACTTCGGGGACGAGCGCGAGAGCCTGACGACGCGGATCGATCGCTTCGCGGACGCCCTCGCCTTCGGACGGGTCTGCGGCGCCTACGCATGCACGACGGTCGGCGGCGCGAACGGCTGTCCGACCCTCGAGGATCTCGCCCGCTTCGAGCGACGCGAGCGCCTGCACCTTCGCGATGGAGGCATGACCCGGGACGTCAGCTCCCACGAGCTCTTCCTGATCGACCGGGCCTTCGATCGCTGAGCCGACTCGGGGATCCGGCATCCAGTCGACCCGGTCGACTCGCGCCCACTCGCCTCCACTCGCCGCCCTTCGCGCCGGATCGGCCGCTCCGGAAGTGCCATGCGAGCGCAGGTCCGACGTCCTAAGCTCGCGCGACCCCTTCCTCTCGATCGACGCCGAGCCGACGGGCTTCGACCGCTCGGCCGAGCCGGAGCTTCCATGGAATCGCAGCCCATCCGTTTCGGGGTCTTCCTCGCGCCCTTCCATCCCGACGACGAGAGCCCGACCGAGCAGATCCATCGGGACCTCGACCTGATCGAGCATCTCGAGCGACTCGGCTATCACGAAGCCTGGATCGGGGAGCATCACTCGGGCGGCTACGAGATCATCGGCTCCCCGGAGCTCTTCATCGCCCATGCCGCCGCCCGGACGCAGCGGATCCGCCTCGGCACCGGAGTCGTCTCCCTGCCCTACCACCATCCCTTCATGGTGGCGGCTCGACTGCTGCAGCTCGATCATCAGACCCACGGTCGGGTGATGCTCGGCGTCGGCCCTGGCCAGCTGCCGACGGACGCGTTCATGCTCGGCATCGACGTCTCCCAGCAGCGGCGGAGGATGAACGAGTCGCTCGAGGCCGTATTGGCCCTGCTTCGCGGAGAGCCGGTGACCCGCAAGACCGACTGGTTCGAGATGCACGACGCGCGGCTCCAGCTGCCGCCCTTTCAGCGGCCTCATCTCGAGGCCGCCGTCGCCTCCGCCATCTCGCCGTCGGGCGCCCGAGCCGCGGGGACGCACGGAATCGGCCTCCTCTCGCTCGCCGCGAGCGGCCCCGACGGCTTCGATCAGCTCCCCAAGCACTGGCAGGTCTGCGAAGAGAAGGCGGCCGAGCATGGACGGAGGGTCGACCGGCAGAGCTGGCGCGTGGTCGCTCCGATGCATATCGCGGAGACCCGGGAGCAGGCCTACGAGGACATGCGTCACGGCCTGATGCGCCTGACACGCTACATGGAGAAGCTCGGGGGCACGCGTCCCGACTACGCCGAGTCGTTCGAACGCTGCCTCGAAGAGTGGACGACGAAGGGGCTCGTGGTCTTCGGGCGGCTCACGCTCGGGACGCCCGACGACGCGATCGAGACGATCGAGCGGTTCCGGGAGAGGTCGGGCGGCTTCGGCACCCTCCTGCTGCTCGGACACAACTGTGCGAACCCCGAGGCCACCCGCAAGAGCTACGAGCTCATCGCGCGCTACGTCATGCCGGCCGTCAACGGAGCGAACCGGGCCCGGGCCGCCAGCCTCGACTGGGCCCAGGAGAACAGCCGAACCTTCATTCCCGCCATGGCGGGAGCCATCGGTCAGGCGATCCACGAGCACGAGAGCGAACGCGCCGAGCGTGGGGGCCGCGGGACGGCTTGGGGCTCGGATCCGCCGGCCTGACCCGAGCGGAGCGGAGCGCGACGACTGCGCGACGACTGAAAGGAGATCGGAGATGAAGACCTTCGAGCGGAGTGAGGTCGAGGAGGCCTATCGGAACTTCGTCGCCGTCGGCGACCGCGGAGACTGGGATGCGTGGGCCGACCTGCATACCGAAGACGGCGTCTGGATCGAGCATGCCTTCGGGACCCTTCGCGGCCGAGAGGCGATCCGTGAGCTGATCCAACGGCTGATGGAGCCCGTCCCGATGATGACCTTCCCGGTCGAGTGGGTCCTGATCGAGGGCAATCGCGTCGTGTACTACCCGTGGCAGGTCCTGCCCGACCCCGAGAATCGCGGTCGGGACTTCCGGTTCGGCTGCGTCACGATCCTCGAGTACGCGGGCCACGGCGAGTTCTCTCGCCAGGAGGATCTCTACAACCCGCGCGAAGGCGAGGCGACGATCCGGCGCTGGCTCGAGGCCGGGGGGCAGCTCGCCGCCGACGGCGGGGCGCTCGCTCTCGTCTGACGCCCCGGTCCCGTTCTCAGCCGGGCTCGCGGTCCGAAGCGCGCTCCGGACAGGTCGCGTCGCATCCCCCCGTCTCGGCCGGGCGATGGCCGTTCGAGATCGCGCCGTAGCTCGCCACGAGAAAGGGCACGAGATAGGTCAGCGGAATCTTCCACCAGGCGCTCGCCCAGTCGAACCGGTCGGAGACGAGCTGATCGCCCTGGTTCAGGGCGACCAGCACGGTGCCCACCACCGCAGCCACCCGTCCCGAGCGAGCGGCCAGCTCGGCGTCGAAGAGAGCGCAGCGGATGCATTTCCAGCGGCTCCTTCCACTCTCGGAATCACCGAGAGAGACCCCGCGCTCGAGCGGTCGACCGCAAGAATCACACGGGACCCC
>CAYXLY010000066.1:0-13622 GCA_964466005.1 uncultured Spirochaetaceae bacterium
CCTGCGCGACGCCGAGACCGGATCCCTGCCCGCACGGCCCGAGACGATCCTGGCGGCGGCGCTGGCCTCGGTCGCGCTCGCGATGGGGCTCGCTCTGGTCGCGCCGGGCCGAGTGCCGGCCGCGGGCTGGATCGCGCTGCTCGAGTGTCTCGCTCTCGCGGGCTTTCGCGCCGACGAGCGCTACGGACTCATCGTGATCGACGGGGCATTGCTGGTCGGCAGCCTGCTCGCCTGGCTCTCACTCGCGGGCCTGGCGGCGTGAGAGCGGGCGGCGCGAGACCCGGAGCCGCGCGGACGCGAGGGGCCTCTACGCGAGGTTGCTCTGCGCGGGGGCCTCTACGCGGGGGCCTCTACGCAAGAGGCGGCGCACGCCTCGCGTACGCCGCCTCGGGAAGAACTGGTGGAGCCGAGCGGGATCGAACCGCCGACCTTCGCGTTGCGAACGCGACGCTCTCCCAGCTGAGCTACGGCCCCAGGGTCTCGTCGATCGGGTCTTCCGGGTCTCCTCGGGGTCTCGCCGGCGAGCGGCTCGACCGTCGGGACGAGGCTCGCGGGCGCTCTCGACGAGGCTCAGACCGTAGATTCCGGTCTCGCCAGCGTCAATGGCTGCTCCGCCCTCTGCGCGACTTCCCACGGGGTCTGCTCATGCGTTCCGGCTAGATGGGATCGACGCGGAGGGAGGACGCCATGACCCGGCCAGACTCGTCCGGACGGGCCCGGAAGGGGGCTCAGCCGAGCGGCTCACCGCGGGCCTGGCGACCGAGCGCGCCGGCCGGATGGCGGGCTGCATAGCCCGTCCGGTCGAGACCGCGCCGCTCCTGCAGCACGGCGCCGAGCGCTGCGAGCACCAGGATCTCCGCCGCCACGCTGGCCCGGGGCGCCAGACCCAGCGGCCCCCCCTCCTCCGAGACGCCCGCGTCGAGGGTGACCTCCGCGGCCTCGGCCAGCGGCGAGGCGAGCCCTCCGGTCACCGCGATCAGCCGCCCTCCGAAGGCGCGGATCGCCTCGACGGCCAGCATGCACTCGACGGTCGTGCCGCTGTTGCTGACGGCGATCACGACGTCGCCCGGCACGATCTGCCCGAGGCTTCCGTGCAGCAGCTCGGTCGCATGCAGGAAGGTCGCCGGCGTCCCGGTCGACGAGAGCAGGGAGGCCGCATAATGTGCGACGTGCTCGGGCTTGCCGACGCCGGTCACATGCACGCGCCCGCCGCGCATCTCGGCCCGCTCGATCAGCTCGGCCGCGCCCTGCAACGCGACGCCGTCGTGTCGATCCGCGAGCGCCGAGAGCTCGCGGGAGGCCACGGCCAGCACGCGCCGCCCCGCGGCCCCGGGCACGCCCGCCGCGGGCTTCGCCACCGCCGCCCAGCGCGCGTCCGGAGGCGGCGGTCCGTCGTAGAGCTCGACCACCCGTGCGCGCAGGGTCTCCGGCTCGTCCGGGAAGGCCCCCACCCGCTCGACGCTCGCCGCACCGCAGGCATGTCCGAGCTTCACGGCGTCGATCCGCTGGAGGCCCAGCGCCTGACCGGCCAGGAATCCGCCGAAGAAGGCGTCGCCGGCGCCCGTCGTGTCCACGACGCGCTCGGCGCGATAGGCGGGCACGCGCGCCTCGCCGTCGGCCGTCGAGAGCACCGCCCCGACCTCGCCGTCGGTCATCAGCACGACCGACACGTCATAGTGTTCACGCATCCGTCTCGCGAGAGCCTCGACGTCCACGATCTCCGGAAAGAGCTCCCGGGCGGCGGCGGCGGTCGGCTTGATCAGGTCGGCCGCCTTCAGCACCGCCTCGAGCGTGGCCCGATCGCCGAGCGTCTCGACCGCGTCGCTCGGCAACACGTCGAGGTCGATCGCCGTCGGAAGGCCCCGGGCACGGGCGAGGCGCAGTGCGGCGAGCGTCGCGTCGAGGGGGAGCTGCGAGACCTCCGTCGAGAGCCGGGCGCCGCGCGCGATGAAGGCGGCGTGATTCGTCTCGACGTGCTCGGGACGCGTCTGCGCCGTGGCGCCCGCAGCCATGTAGATCACGCGCTCGCCCGAGGCATCGATGAAGATCTCGGCGACCGACGACGCCTCGCCGCTCAGGTCGAGATCGGTCTCGATCCCGTGCCGGGCCATCGCCGCTCGCAGGGCACGTCCGGCATCGTCGTCGGCCTGGCGCCCGAAGATGCCGGTGCGCAGGCCCAGGAGGCTGGCCCAGCCGAGCTGGTTGAGCATCAGGCCGCCAATGCAGGTGCGGACCGGAGACCCGCTCTCGATCGCCTCGAGCAGACCCTTCTCTCCCGCACGCAGGGCGCGACGCGTGCGGTGCATGCGGTCGAGCACCATGCTCCCGATGCCCACCAGGTCGAGCGGCCGCTCTCCCGCTGCGCTCATCCGTGTCTCCGCTCGAAGCGGGTCGTCCACGGCTCGCCGATCTCCCGCGCGGCCATCGCCTTCACGTCGGCGAAGGCCTCGTCGAAGCGCTCGGCGTCGACCCGCGTGAGCGCCGGCGTGCCGGGCGCCACGCACGCGCTCGAGATCACGCCCTCGCGGTAGAGCGCCCGCTTCAGGCAGGCCAGCGTCCGCTTGCCGCCGGCGGCGAAGGTCCGCTCGCTGAAGGCCTCGACCACGCGCCGCGCCTTCTCCATGCGCTCTTCGTCACCCGCGCGACAGACCTGCCAGGCCCAGGCCCACTCGCGCGGCATCGCATTGGCCGGCCCCGAGACGACGCCGACCGGCAGTCCGCCGGCCCGTCGCCAGCGATCCCAATGCTCGCGGACACTCCCGAGCAGCCCGCGGTAGGGCCGGTAGATCTCGAAGATCAGCTTGGCGTTGCCGACGTAGATCCCGAACTCGCCGCGATCCTTGAAGCTCTTGGCCGCCCGCGTGTAGTTGCCGAGAACCTTGTTCGAGGCAGAGACCTTGATGCCCCGCACGAAGTCGAGACGGCTCATGGCCTTGACCTGTCGGGTCCGGATATGCGGGACCTTCGGGTCGATGGCGATGTCGGCGTTGTCGTATAGGAAGATCGGAATCCGGCGGGAGCGCGCGTCGAGAAGATCGGCGACGTCCCGCAGCAGGAAGCGCACGGGATCCGAGACGCCCTGGATCGAGAGCGGCGCGATCACGGCGGCGTCGACGCCGCACTCGAGGGCGAACTCGAGGTTGGCCAGCGTGTCCCGGGCCGTCGGCGCCGTCACGCCCGCCCAGCTCTCCACGCCGCGCCCGTCGTTCGCGGCCAGCCCGAGGTTCAGCTTCGAGACCTCTTCGGCGCAGACCCGGATCACGGCCTGACGCGTCTCGTTGTCGATCTTGTCCCACTCGCCCGTGGTCCCGGCAGAGAAGATGATGTCGGCGCCCTGGCCGTCCTGCACCACATGGCGCACGACGGCCCGCTGATCCTCCTCGAGGAGGCCGCCCTCCTCGTCGAGAATCGTGAGCACCGGCACCGAGAGCCCGGGTCTCGGCTTCGAGTCCTCTACGGTCCGAATCGTCCTACCCTCCGCAGCCGAATCGAGACGGCGAACGGAGAAGATAGCGATCCCGGCCCCGACCGCGCCCGATCGGACCGGGAGGCCCGCTCCTCGATCCCCCGGTCGCGGCTCACGAGATCGCGTCCAGCCTCTCGTCTCTAGAGGGTCTCGAAGAAGAAGGTCATGGGCACGCCGAGGGCCGCCGCCAGCTTGTGCAGCGTGGACATCGAGGCGGCGCTCTTGCCGAGCTCGATCTGCGAGATGAGGCTGACCGAGAGGCCCGTCCGATTCGCCAGCTGCTTGAGCGTGAGCGCCGACTCGTGGCGTCGGGCGCGGATGCGGCGGCCCACCTCGCCGTTGAGCTGGGTCTCCAGATCGATCAGCAGACCGCGGTCGCGGATCGCCTCCCGCACGACCGTGCGCAGGACCTCGGGCTCGAGCGGCTTCTGCAGATAGTGGAAGGCCTGGTGCTTCATGGTCGCCACCGCCATCTCGACCGAGGGCACGGCGGTGGTGGCGATCACGCAGAGATCGCAATCGGCGTCGCGAATGAGGGCGAGAGCCTCGCCGCCCCCGCTGCCCGGCGTCACGTCGAGCACGACCAGCTGGAACTCGTCCTTCCGGATCGTCTCCACCGCGCGCTGCGGCTCCGAGAGGGTCGTCACCCCGAAGCCCTCCTCGGAGAAGATCTCCTTCAGGCAGAGCCGGGTCTCCTCGTCCCGATCGATCACGAGCACGCTGAGTCTTCGCTGCTGAGCCACGTCGCCTCTCCTCCCCGGGTCGCACCCGAGGTCCTCCGACCCCACGCGACCTCGATCCTCTCCGGCCTCGATCCAGCGCCAGGCGGGCGGGAACGGGGCCGAGCCCCTTGCCCATCTCCTGCACACGCGCTGCACGCATGAGCTGCCAGAGGGCATCGGTCTTTCTCCCCATCTGCATGAGGCCTTTTCCGGGTTCTCTGGAGGATTCCACCGAGGCCCGAGCCGGTGGAGTCTCGGAGGGCCTCTAAGGCACCTCGGGCGAGGACGCCTCTTCGGGCCGATCTTCGCGCGGCTCCGGCGCGGAGTCGCCGGGGTCGGGGGTGGAGGCCGATCCGGGCCCCGTCAGCCAGGCGCGGCTGAAGGCCTTGGGCGAGGCGTTCACCGCCAGCGCGCCGTCGACCTCGAAACGGACCGGCTCGGCGCCGGGCTCGTGGATCTCGAACCAGGCCGGGATCTCCAGATCCTCGAAGCGCACCACGGGGCCGAGGATCACGAACTCGCCCCGCGCCCGGTCGATCCGGCGGACCTCGAGCTCCTCGGTGTCGACCCAGAGCCTCGGGAGCAGCGAGTCGGCGGGAATGGCCGGCTGCTCACCCGGGCCGGCGGCGCTCGCCGGGCCGGCGGATCCGGCGGGCTCGCCGGTGCCTTCAGAGTCGGGCGGAAGACCCAGGCTCGGGCCCTCGAGTCTCTCCGCCTCGGGCGGCTGCAGCCGCCCGCGCGGGCTCGGCGACGCGCCGGAGCCCTCGCCCTCCGCGAAGTCCGTGGCGTCGTTCCCGGCCAGGGGGTCGACGAGGGCGTCGTCGAGCCCCCCGGAATCGGTCTCGACGCTCGGCTGCGGCAGCGGCGCGGCGAGCCGGGGATCGCCGATCACGAAGCAGTCCTCGTCGCCGCAGGGCGCGAGGCCGATCGCGTCACTGATCACGCCGAAGGTCTCGAGCGCCGCGCGCAGGGTCGTCTCCGAGGCGGGCTGGAGCAGGAAGAAGGGCTGGAGCAGCGGGCGCGGTGCATCGAGCAGACGCCCGTCGCGCGATGCCATGAGCTCCCGGCCGGACAGCAGGTAGCGCTCGATCCGTCCGCTGAAGCCCTTCAGCTCCAGCCGCGCCAGGCCGGTCGGATGGCTCACGAGCTCGCCCCGCGCCACCGGCTCCCGATCGCCCACCCGCATCGTCAGCTCGAGCTGGATCGCCCGGCTCCGACCCGAGGCCCGATTCACCTCCGCGATCGCCCGCATCGTGCGGTCGGCCGGCGGGATGAAGGCCTGCACGGTCGAGTCGCCGAGCACACCGAAGCCCGCGCCCACCGCGACGGCGACGGCGAGACCGCGCGCTCGTCCGCGTCGCCGTCCGGGATCGAGCCTGACGCGTCGCGTGGTGCTCAAGCGCTCCATCCGGACAGCCGCGAGGAGCCCGCATAACGGGCTCGGTCGCCCAGCTCGGCCTCGATGCGAAGGAGCTGGTTGTACTTGGCGATGCGGTCGGTCCGGCAGAGCGAGCCGGTCTTGATCTGGCCCGCACCGGTGGCCACCGCGAGATCCGCGATCGTCGTGTCCTCGGTCTCGCCCGAGCGATGGGAGACGATCGACGCGAAGCCCGCCTCGTTCGCCATCGAGATGGCCTCGAGCGTCTCCGTCAGGGTCCCGATCTGGTTCACCTTGATGAGGATGGCGTTGCCGCATCGCTCCTCGATGCCCCGCTTCAGGATGCTCGGGTTGGTCACGAAGAGGTCGTCGCCGACCAGCTGCGCGCGGTCGCCCAGGACCTCGGTGAGCCGCGCCCAGCCCGCCCAGTCGTCCTCGGCGAGCCCGTCCTCGATCGAGACGATCGGATAGCGGGAGACCCAGTCCGCCCAGTAGTCGACCATGCCGGCCGCGTCGAGACTTCGGTCCTCGCTCGCCAGCGCATATCGCCCGTCCGCGTAGAACTCGCTGGAGGCGGGGTCCAGCGCGATCGAGATCTGGCTTCCCGCGGCATAGCCCGCCCGATCGATCGCCTGCAGGATCAGCTCGAGCGCCTCGTCGTTGCTCCGGAGGTCGGGCGCGAAGCCGCCCTCGTCTCCCACCGCCGTCGAGTAGCCCTTCTCGAGCAGCACCTTCTTCAAAGCATGGAAGACCTCCGCGCCCCACCGAAGCGCCTCGGAGAAGCTCGGCGCGCCGAGTGGATAGAGCATGAACTCCTGGAAGTCGACGTTGTTGTCGGCATGGGCGCCGCCGTTGAGCACGTTCATCATCGGCGAGGGCAGCAGCGTCGCCTCGTCGCCGCCGATGAAGCGGTAGAGCGGCAGATCGGCGGCCGCCGACGCGGCGTGGGCCGCGGCGAGCGAGACACCCAGGATCGCGTTGGCTCCGAGGCGCGACTTCGTCTCGGTCCCGTCGAGCTCGATCAACATCCGGTCGAGGGCGCTCTGCTCGTCGAGACCGCCGAGCTTCCGACCGCGCACCGCCGAGGCGATCTCCTCGTTCACGTGCTCGACCGCCCTGCGCACGCCCTTGCCGAGGTAGCGCGAGGACTCGTCGTCGCGGAGCTCGAGCGCCTCGCGCGCGCCGGTCGAGGCGCCCGAGGGCACGGCCGCGCGGCCGAGATGGCCTCCCGAGGTCACGACGTCGACCTCGATCGTCGGGTTGCCCCGGGAATCGAGAATCTCCCTCGCCGCGACCCGTTCCACGTCGATCTGCGCCATGACGGCCCCTTCTCCCTGGCTCGAGCCTCTTGCTCGAGGCTCTTGCTCGAGCCTCCTCGAGTCTCGTGTCCGAGCTCCGATCGAGCCCCCTCGAGCCCGATCCTCGAGCTCCATCCCGCGCTTTCCGGCAGCCTCGCCCTCCGCCGGCGGATGGGCGGCCGATCTTAGCAGGCCCCTCCCTCGGCCGAAGCGCGGCCGCCGAGGGCAGAGGGAAGAGAGCCGACCGCCGACGCGCGATCCGCTCAGCCCGGCAGCATGGGAACGACGACCAGTCCACCGTCGGGACCCTCGAAGCAGCGGGTCTCGATACCGAAGGCCGCGCGCAGGAAGTCGGGTCGCAGGACCTCGCCGGGGGCCCCGTCGGCGATCACCCGGCCCTCCCCGAGCAGCACGATGCGATCGCAGGTCCGGGCCGAGAGGGAGAGGTCGTGGGACACGATCAGCGCCGCGCGCCCGCTGCCGACGAAGGCGCGCACCTCCTGCAGGACCTCGAGGCGATGCCGCAGGTCGAGGAAGGCCGTCGGCTCGTCGAGCAGCAGCAGCCCGGGATCCTGGACGAGGGCCCGAGCGAAGAGCACGAGCTGCCGCTCGCCCCCGGAGAGCGTGGTGACCTCGCGGTCCGACAGCGACTCGATCCCCAGCCGGGCGAGCGCCTCGCGCGCCCGCTCGACGTCCTCGTCGCTCTCGAGGCCGACCCAGGGCTGATGCGGCGTCCGGCCCATCAGGACCAGCTCGCCGACCCGGAAGGGAAAGGGCACGTGCATGTCCTGTGGAACCAGCGCGACCCGGCGCGCGAGCGCGCGTCGCGACAACGATCCCGACAGCTCGGACCCCAGCCGCACCTCGCCCTGGGTCGGCTCGAGAGAGCCTGCCGCCAGCCGAAGCAGGGAGGTCTTGCCCGCGCCGTTGGGTCCGATCAGCCCGACGACCTCGCCCGCGCCGACGGCGAGGTCGATCCGGTCGAGCACGCACTGATGGCCCAACACCATCGAGACACCCTTCAGCTCGAGCTTCGGCGGGGACTCGGGCCCCGTCATCCGAGCGGCGTCCGATCCTGCGCCCGTCGCAGCAGGAAGATGAAGAGCGGCCCGCCGACCAGCGCCGTCACCGCGCCGACGGGCAGCTCCCGTCCTCCCAGCACGGTGCGCGCGACCGTGTCGCAGAGCACCAGGAAGCCGGCACCGGTGATCGCGGTCGCGGGAATCAGGAGCCGGTGGTCGCTGCCGACGACCAGCCGCAGGGAGTGCGGCACGATCAGCCCCACGAATCCGATCAGGCCCGAGACCGAGACGGCCGCCCCGACCATGAGCGAGGTCGCGAGCAGCAGCCAGCGCCGATGCGACTCGACCGGAATCCCGAGCTGCGCGGCGGTCTCGTCGCCCAGCGCCAGCAGGTTCAGGCTGCGGGCGAGCGCGAGCGCCGTGGTCAGGCCGATCGCGACGCTCGCGGCGACCAGGCCCGCGGCGTCGATGTCCACCGCCGAGAGATGTCCGATCAGCCACAGGAAGATCCGCGAGCCCTCGAAGAAGCCGGCCACCGAGGCGATGAAGACGATGCCGGCCGACGCGAAGGCGTTGAAGACCACGCCGGTCAGCAACAATCCCGTCGCCGAGCTGCGCCCCCGCCCGCCGGCCACCCAATAGAGAAGGAAGGTGGCCAGGAGACCGCCCGCGAAGGCCGAGATCGGCACCCAGGTCGTGGGCAGCGACCAGAGGCTGCCCAGCGCCAGCACGGCGATGCCCGCCAGCGCCGCGCCGCCGGAGACGCCCAGCACGTAGGGATCCGCGAGGGGATTGCGCAGAAGGGCCTGGAAGACGGCCCCTGCCGTCGCCAGGGCGCTGCCGACGAGCGTCCCCAGCACCAGTCGGGGCAGCCGCACGCCGAGCAGGATGTCGCGCGCCGCCGGATCGCCTTCGGCCGTCCCCAGGACCAAAGCGAGCACCTCCTCGATCCCGACCGACGAGGGACCACTCGCCAGGGCGACGAGAGAGATCGCTGCGAGCGCCAGGCCCATCGTCCCGAGGACGACGAGCAGACGCCCGGCCGTCAGGCGGATCAAGGTCGCGGACCTCCCGGAGGCGTCGGGGACGTCGAAGAAGGCATCGGAGGCGCCTCGGGCGCGAGAGACATCCGGGCTCTCGCAGGCGAAGGCGGCGGAGCCGACCCCGGCGCGTCCCGGGCTCGCTGCGCGGAGCCGGACGAGCCGGCGGTGCCGGAGGAGCCATCGCCCCGAGCCAGCGCCGCGTCGATTCGCGGGCCGATCGACGGCCCATGGACGGCCACCGCGAGCTCGCGCAGCGCCCGATCCAGATCGGGTCCGGGCAGGCTGATGCGCCTCGCGTCGAGAGTCAGCACCCGCCCGGCCTCCACCGCAGGAAGGCTAGGCCATCGCGACCAGAACTCCGACCCGGAGCCCGTCTCGGGGCCGTTCGGGGTCATGTCGATCAGCAGCTCGGGTCCGGCGGCGATCAGCCACTCGATCGAGCCGCGGGGATAGCCCGCGCCCAGCGAGCGCGCGAGATTGAGGGCGCCGACCGCCTCGAGCATCTCGTCGAGAAAGGTCGCGGCGCCCACGAGATGCAGCGGGGATCGATCCACCACCGCCAGCGTCCGAGGCTGTCCGAGGCCTTCGGTCGCCCGGGAGACGGCGGCGTACATCGACCGGATGGCCCGGATGCGCCCGGCGGCGGCCTCCTCCCGGCCGAGCAGACGGCCGATCCGCGCGATGTTCTCCAGGACCTCGGACAGGCGCTCGTTCTCGTAGACCTCGACCTCGAGTCCGAGGCGGGCGAGTCGCGCCGCGTGGCTGCGCTGATCCACGCCCGCCACGAGCAGCACCCGGTCCGGACGCAGCGCCATCACCGACTCGAGGCTCGGATCGAAGAGCCCGCCGACCCGGGGCAGGTCGGAGACCGCCTCGAGCACGCGAGCCGAGTAGTCGTCCACACCCACCAGCTTCGCGCCTCCCCCGAGTCGGAGCACGATCGCCGTCAGCGAGGGATTCAGGGAGATCAGGCGGTCCGGCCGCTCCGCGGACGACTCCCCGCCGCGGACCGCGCCCGGCCCCCCGGTCTCCGCCTCCGCATCCTCCGGCGCGGCGTTCTCCGCGCGAGCCAGCGTCACGGCCGCGTGCGGCCCCCCAGGCCAGATCGCGGCCCCGAGCACTGCGAGCGAGAGGGCGAGAGCAAGAGAGGCGAGAGCGTGCCGAGGCAGACGCAGCAACGAATCGACCCGGGGCGATCTCATGGGGGAAAGCATAGTCCGGCTGGCCCGCACAGAGTCCGCCGGTCCTCGAGCGGACCCGCCGGCTCGCACAGGGGCCGAAGCGTCGCTCGGGACGACGACGGCGCATCACGCTCGCCAGCCGCCGTCCCGATTCCGGTTGCCGGGCGCTATCGCCCGTCGCCTCGCGATCCCGCGCCGCGCCTCTCCCCGGCCGAGTCCGCGACGGACTCCGCGGCCGACTCCGAGGCCGCCTCGGGGGTCGCCCTGGCCCCCGCCTGTGGGGCCGCACCGAGGCTCACGTGCGGTCGGAGCCGGTCGAGCAGGACGGGGCCGATGCCGCGTACGCTCTCGAGCTCCTCGAGCGAGCGGAAGCCGCCGCGCGTCTCCCGCTCCGCGACGATCGCAGCCGCCTTCGCGGCCCCGATGCCCGGCAACGACTCGAGCTCTGCCGGCGTCGCCCGGTTCAGGTCGAGGGGGGCGGCGGACTCCTCCGCCCCGGCACCGCCTGCCACGAGCAGCAGGCCCAGCGAGAGGCCCGCGATCAGCTCGCGCAGCCCCATGGGCCGGCGGGCTCGCCGACCTCCAGGATTCAATCGGGTCATGGACTCGAACTCCCCGGGACCTGGGGCGAAGCGACGCCGCGCGCTAGCGATCGCGCGCGACGGAGAACTGGGCGGCGGCGCGGAGCGCATCCTTGGCAGGCCCCTCCGGAAAGGGCGCGATCGCTGCCAGGGCGTGGCTCACGTGATCTTCCGCGCGGCGCAGCGTATCGGCGAGGCCGCGGTAGCGCGTCACGATCTCGGCGACGGGGGCCAGCTCCAGATCGGGCGACTCGAGCGGCGCCAATCCGCCATTCTCGTCCGCCAGCTGGGCAGCGCTCTTCAAGACCTTCCCCACCAGCTCGCGCTCACCCACGCTGCATCGCTTCAGGGTCAGGATCAGGGGCAGGGTGATCTTGCCTTCCCGCAGATCGGCCATCGGCTGCTTGCCGAGATCGGCGAGCAGGGCGTCGTAGTCGAGACAGTCGTCGCGCAGCTGGAAGGCGAGCCCGAGCTGGCGACCGTACTCGCAGATCCGATTGCGCTCTCCGCGCGTCACGCCGCCGAGCAGCCCGCCGATCTCGCAGCAATTCGAGAGCAGGGTTGCGCTCTTGCGGTCGATGACGTCGTAGTAGTGGGTCTCGGAGACGTCGATGTCGAAGCTGCGCTCGAGCTGGAGGAGCTCGCCCTCGGCCATGGATGCGATCGTGTTCGCAAAGCTCTCCACGATCTCGAGGTTGCCGTCCTGGATGATGATCGAGGAGGCGCGGGCGTAGAAGAAGTCGCCGGCGAGCACGGCCCGCCGGTTGCCCCAGATCGAGTTGGCGGAGGCGCGCCCTCGGCGCATCTCGGCGAGGTCGACGATGTCGTCGTGGATCAGGGTCGCCATGTGGAGCAGCTCGAGCGCCGCAGCGAGCTCGATCCGGCGCGGACCGACATAGCCACAGAGCTCGGCGGCCAGCAGCACGAGCGCGGGCCGCAGACGCTTGCCGCCCGAAGACAGGACGTGGGATCCGAGACCCCCGATCAGCTCGGCCTTCGATCCCATCTGCGTCCGCAGGGACGTCTCCACGAGCTCGAGATCGGGCGCGACCCGCTCGAAGGCCTGTCCGATCTCTTCGCCGAGAGATCGCGGCATTCCGTCGGAAGATCCGTCGGAAGCGCCGTCGGCCGAGGAGGCCGTGTGGGGCGACCTGCTCGAGGTCGAAGAGATTACGGACGGGGGGCCGGCCATGGTCGCACCTTAGCCGGATGGAATTCCGGTGTCAAAGCTAAAGCTCTCCAAAAACACTTCAATTCCGGGCGTTTACCAACGTTCTCGAAGTCGGCCCCGACGTCTCGGGGCGGCCCGCCCGAGCGCTCATCGGCGAGGCGCGAGCGAGACCCCGTTCTCCGCGAGCCAGTCGACCGCCTGCGCGAGATCTTCGATCGGGATGAGCTCGCAATCGGGCCGCGTCCCGGTCTTCGCGTCGGCGCGGCGCTCGGCGAGCTCCCGATGACAGACCTCCGGCACCAGCAGCCGGCGGAACCCGAGCCGCGCGGCCTCTCCCACGCGCGCATCGAGCCGGGACACGCGCCGCAGCTCGCCGCCGAGCCCGATCTCGCCGACGGCGGCCGTGTCGGCGGGCACCGCGAGATCGAGCCGGCTCGAGGCGATCGCCAGAGCGATTCCGAGATCCGCCGCCGGCTCCGCGACCCGAACGCCTCCCGCCGCCTTCGCGTAGACGTCCTGCGAGAGGAGGTCGATTCGCGTGCGGCGATCGAGCACGGCGAGCAGAAGGGCCACCCGGGCATCCTCGAGCCCGAGCGTCGTGCGCCGGGGCGTGCCGTAGGGCGCCGGTGCCACCAGCGCCTGCAGCTCGACCAGCATCGGGCGCGAGCCCTCGAGCAGAGGGACCACGCAGCTCCCGGGCGCGCGCGTGGAGCGCTCCTCGAGAAAGAGCTCGCTCGGATTCTCGACGGCGGCGAGACCCGTCGAGGCCATGCTGAAGACGCCGATCTCCTCGGTCGAGCCGAAGCGGTTCTTGGCCGCGCGCAGCAGGCGGAAGGCGTGGGCTCGGTCGCCCTCGAAGGTGAGCACCACGTCCACCAGATGCTCGAGCACGCGCGGACCCGCGAGGCTTCCCTCCTTGGTGACGTGCCCGATCAGGAGCAGCACCGAGCCGACCCGTTTCGCGGTCGCCGCCAGCTGCGCCGCCGACTCGCGAACCTGAGCCACCGAGCCGGCGGCGGACTCGATGGCGTCGGTCTGGATCGTCTGAATCGAGTCGACGACGACGATGCTCGGAGCGAGCTCCTTCCACGGCTGCGCCAGATCCTCGACGCGCGTCGAGGTCAGGATCTGGAGCGAGCCCCCGACGGCGGGCAGACGCTCGGCTCGCAGCCGGATCTGCTCGGCGCTCTCCTCGCCGCTCACATAGAGGACGCAGCGACCGGTGGCCGCGAGCCGGCCCGCCACCTGGAGGGCGAGCGTCGACTTTCCGATGCCCGGATCGCCGCCGAGCAGCACCACCGAGCCCGGGACGAGGCCACCGCCGAGCACCCGGTCGAGCTCGCGCGAGCCGCTCTCGATGCGGGGCGTCGCGTCGACGTCGATCTCCGACAGCCGCCGGACCTTGCGATCACCGTCCTTCGACACGAGACCCGGGAGTCCGCTCGACCGGCCTCCGCCGCGGGCGCCTGCGGACCGGCCCGTCGCCTCGACGATCTCCTCGACGAGGCTCTCCCACTGCCCACAGTCCGGACAACGGCCATGCCAACGGGGATGACGGGACCCGCAGGCCTGACACACATGCACCGTTCGCTGCCTGGCCAGGACCGCTCTCCTCGATCGGGGCTCACGGGGTCGTCGAACCACCGGACGTCGACGACGGCGCCGCTGGCGTCGAGGTGGACGGCCGCGACCGCGTCCTCGTGGGGGACCGCGTCGATCTCGAAGCGTGCGGTCGCGGCGTCGTGGAGCCACGAGCGGTG
>CAYXLY010000067.1:0-13575 GCA_964466005.1 uncultured Spirochaetaceae bacterium
GGCAGGCCCCCCGGCGTGAACCCACCAGGCTTGGACCCAATTGACGGTCCAGGTCTCAGGGCTCGAGAGTGACGTTGAAGGAGGTGATGTAGGGGGCGAGTCCAGATCGCAGCTCCTGCTTCGTGAAGCCCCACTCCTCTGGCGAATACGAGTGGACCCCGTATTTCCCGCGCGGCTTCTCCGCCAGATATCGCCGGATCCGCTCCGCGTGCTCGGACGTGAAATCCCGCTCCATGGCGCCGTAGGCACGCTTGATCGTCTCGACCGGATCCTTCAGCAGCGACTGGAAGTGGACGTCCACGAACCGGGCTGGAAGCTCGCCCGAGGCCCGCCGCTCGGTCACGGAGTTCAGGGCATGGGTGAACCCGGCTGCGATGCCCGTCGCGAGAGACTGAAGGTCGACCTCGTCGGTCCGAAGCCACTGCAACATGGCCGTCGTGCTCACCGTCGAGGGCATCGTCCGAGCTGGATCGCGATGAGTCTGGACCACCCAGGCGTCGGGGAAGGTCTCGAAGAGGAGGTCGATCGTCATCAGGTGGCCGGGTGTCTTCAGGAGCCAGGTCGGCTGCGGCGCCCCGCGTTGCATGACCTGCAGGAGCCGCTTCTCGAAGGCGTAGGTCTCGACCATGTCGGTCTCGACCCCGACGCCACCGATCATCGGCCAGTGGGGCCCGCAGAAGCACGGCAGCGTGAGCGTCACGCACTCGACCGGGAGATCGGATCGCAGCTCGTGGATCGCCGCGAACTCGGGCTGGATGTCCGCCCAGAGCTCCTGCTCGCATTCGCTCTGCGCGAGGAGGTCCTCCACTCGACCTCGATCCACGGGGCTTCCCTCCTCGAGACCTCCATCCACCCGATCTCGATCGTCGCGGGCCTCCAATGGATGCAATGCCTCCCAGGCCACCGGCCCTCGAAGAGCGGGGTCGAGCCAGAGCAGCTCGAAGAGGATGGACGTGCCGGAACGCGGGGGGCCCGTGACGATCACTGGCGCCTCGATCCTCTCGTCGGCGATCGCCGGATGGGCATTCCATTCCCGAGCCAGACGAAGCCGCGTCCGGATCGCGCGCAGGAGCTCCTGCCTCGTCAACAAGCGCCCCACCACGTGCATGGAGGACCGGTCGAGCGTGCTCACGAGCGACTCCAGACGCGATGACCATGCGGGCTCTCCGAAATCGCCGAACGGTCCGCCCCCGAGGCCTTCCCGGGCCTTCCCCTCGAGCTCTTCCGCGTCCAGGGGAACCAGCCGGCGAGCGCCCTCGACCCGTCCGCCCACCGAGTCTCCCATCGCAATCAGGCGACGGACCCAGTCGGGCCGACGGTACCGCTTGGACATCTCCAACATGTTCTCGAGCTCTCTCTCTCCCAAGTCTCTCGCTCCGTGGGTGGGCCCCTCACGCCCGTCCGTGGGGGCTCGATCGCTCCGCGGACCTCGGCCCGCACTGTCCATTGTCCGCAGCGCCTCGCACTCTACAATGCGGCTCCGGTCCGCGAAACGGCGAGGTCTGTTCATCGATACGAAGCCCTCGCAGTCGCGAAAACCACGATGGGAGTCGATAGATGGGCACATTGGACGGGAAGGTCGCGCTGGTCACGGGCGCCGGACAGGGCGTCGGCCAGGGAATCGCCTTTGCATTGGCGGCCGAGGGCGCCGTCCTGGCGCTGGCAGGTCGGACCGTGTCGAAGCTCGAGACGACGCGCGATCGGATCGAAGAGCGGGGGGGACGCGCGCTGGCGGTCGCATGCGACGTGAAGGATCCCGAGTCGCTGTCGACCGTCGTCGAGACCGTCGTCGACAAGCTCGGCACGATCGACATCCTCGTGAACAACGCTCAGGAGGTGCCGCTCGGACCGCTCCAGGCGGTGACCGACGAGACCTTCGAGGCCGGCTGGCAGTCCGGGCCCCTCGCGACCTTTCGCCTCATGAAGCTCTGCCACCCCCACCTGAAGGGCGGCGGCTCGATCGTGAACCTCGCCAGCACCGCGGCGAAGAGATGGGACATGTCGAATTACGGCGCCTACGCCGCGGTGAAGGAATCCATCCGCTCGCTGACCCGGGCCGCTGCCTGCGAGTGGGCCGTCGACGGGATCCGGACCAACGTCGTGTTGCCCCACGCAAAATCACCCGGCCTCGAGGGCTGGATCGAGCGGAATCCCGCGGAGGCCGAGGCCTTCTTCGCCAGCATTCCGATGCGGCGCGTCGGTGAGTGCGAGGAGGACATCGGAGCCTTCGTCGCCCTCCTCTGCTCGGAGGGCGCACGCTACGTCAACGGCCAGAGCATCGCGATCGACGGCGGTCAAGCCCACATGGGCTGAAGGAATCCGTCACGCCGGCTGATGGCACGCGGGCTCACGGCCGGGGGCCGGGACGGGGGGGCAGGAACGGGAGGCGGGAGGCGGGAGACGAAAGCCGAGAGGCGACGAGCGAAGGGGGAGCGGGAAGGTCGAAGACCACCCACCCCTCAGGGAGAACGCTCGGCGTCCTCGTTCAAGTGCCATTCGGTGCCGCGTCGATCGGGCGAGAACGCGATGAAGAGCGCCTCGGCCTCGCTCACGACCTCCCCTCGCGCCCGGCACTGGCCGCGCGTGAAGAGCTTTCTTCCGTCGACCCGATCGATCCAGGCCTCGAACTCCAGGCTCTCGTGGAGAGGCGTCGGCTTCCTGTAGCGGATGCTCAACCTGCCCGTGGGTCCGCCCGTCCCGCGACACATGTTGGCCGCGGCCAGCAGCTCGTCGTAGATCGCGGCGATCACGCCTCCATGGACCAGGCCGGTGGCTCCTTCGACGACCTCCCCCAGCCGGGCCTCGCAGAAGACCCGTTCTCCGTCGGTTCGGATCTCGATTCCATAGGAGGCGGGATTGAGACGACCCATGATCGGACTGAAGGGGAGCGTATGCATCACCGCTCCTCCGACGTGATCCGGATCGACGAGGCCGACGCGCTTGCCCGAGGCATGGCGCTCGAGCTCTCGAGCCAGTCCCTCGGCCCGATCCGCGAGCTGCCTCGATAGCGGGTCGGAGGCATCGAGCTCGACGCAGGCCTCCACCTGTCGCCGGATCGCGCGGGCGAGTCGGCACCACTCCGGATGCGCCGCGACGCGAGCGGGCTCGATCCGCTTCGCGGATCGCCCGAGCGGTCCCGTCTCCGCTTCGCCTGCATCCGCCCGACGACCGCGCGAGTCCCCCATTCGTCGGCTCCCCGGCCCTCGATTCCGCGCTCGCCGTCGACCGGCCGAGACCTCGTTCGGTGCGGCGGGACACCGTGGCCCGCTGGCTGAAACGTGTTCTAGAATCGCAGATCGTAGCCCGTCGGGCCCCTCACAACAGGAGACCCCATGTCAGATCTCGGATTCTGGAACTTCGCGCAGAACGATCCCGAAGGCCTCGCGCTGGTCGATCCGGAGGGTCGCTCCTGGACGCGGAGAGAGCTCTTCGCCGAGTCCAACCGGATCGCCCATGGACTGCGCGCGGCGGGACTGGAGCGCGGTGATTGCGTGGCGCTCGTCCTCCCGAACGGCTGGGAGTTCATCGCCATCCACCTCGCGGTGACCCAGATCGGTCTCTACATGACGCCGATCAACAACCACCTGACCGGTCCCGAGATCGCCTACATCGTCGAGGACTCCGGCGCGAAGGTCTTCTTCGGATCCGAGCGCTTCTCCGAGGCCTGTCAGGTCGCCCGCGAGCAGATCGACTTTCCTACCGAGCGGGCCTTCGCGATCGGCTCGGTGCCCGGCTTCCGTCCGTTCTCCGAGCTCACGGAAGGACGACCTGCCGATCTGCCCGAAGACCGCTCTTCGGGTCAGGTCATGAACTACACCTCGGGCACGACCGGGAAGCCCAAGGGCGTGCGCCGGGCGCTCGCGAACCTCGAGCCGGAGGTCGTCGCGTCGATGAGCGCGCTCTTCCTGTCGATGTTCGACCTGAAGCCTCAGGACGACAACGTGCACATCTGCGGCTCTCCGCTCTACCACACCGCCGTCCTGATGTTCGCCACGCAATCGCTTCACTACGGCCACGCCGTCGTGCTCATGGACAAATGGACGCCCGAGGACATGCTCGCCCTGATCGAACGGCATCGGGTCACCCAGAGCCACATGGTGCCCACCCAGTTCAACCGACTGCTCGGCCTGCCCGAGGAGGTCCGATCCCGATACGACGTCTCGTCCCTGCGTGCCATGATCCACGCCGCGGCGCCCTGTCCGGTCGAGACGAAGTGGAAGATGCTCGATTGGTGGGGAGACACGATCTACGAATACTATGCCGCGACCGAAGGGGGCGGAGCGCTCTGCAAGCCCGCCGAGTGGAAGGCGAACCCCGGAACCGTCGGACGCGCCTGGCCGAACGCGGACATCAAGATCTTCGATGACGAGGGAAACGAGCTGCCGGCCGGCCAGATCGGGACGATCTACATGCGGATGCCCCAGGCGAGCTTCGAGTACAAGGATGCTCCCGAGAAGACGCGTGAGAATCGTCGCGGGGAGTACTTCACGGTAGGCGACATCGGTGAGCTGAATACGGAGGGGTTCCTCTTCCTGCGAGATCGCAAGAACGACATGATCATCTCGGGTGGCGCGAACCTCTATCCCGCGGAGATCGAATCCGAGATGATCCAGGATCCGCGAGTCGCCGACGTCGCGGTGTTCGGCATCCCTCATCCCGACTGGGGCGAGGAGGTGAAGGCCGTGGTCGAGCTCATGGAGGGCGTCGAGCCGAGCGACGCCGTGCGGGAGGAGATCTACGAGTTCCTCCGCCCCCGGCTCGCCAAGATGAAGACGCCGCGGTCGATCGACTTCATCGATGCGCTTCCGCGGGACCCGAACGGGAAGCTCTACAAGCGGCGTCTCCGTGATCCCTATTGGGAGGGCCAGGACCGGAAGATCTGAAGGAGAGCGACGGCGCTCCGACCCGCTCTCGGCAGCTGAGCCACGGGAGCGGGGGCCAGCCGTCGATCGATCCCCACGCGGAGAACGCGCCCGGCACGAGCGACTCGTCCCCGCAGACGCACCGACGGGTCGGAGCGTCGGTCGGAGAGAGAATGGGGGAGATCGACGGGGAAGCGAAGCGGAATCGAAGAAGGGCACACGCGCTCTGTCGTGTGCCCTTCCCACTCTCTACCGATTCTTGTCGACCCTTGCCGACCCTTGCCGACCCTTGCCGACTCTTGTCGACCCTGACCGACTCTGACCGACTCTGACCGACTCTGACCGACTCTGACCGATCACCGACCCTGACCGACCCTTGTCGACTCTTACTGCCGATGCCGAGTCCGAGTCCGAGTCCGACGGACTCCGACTGAGCTCTTCCCCGCTCGTGCAGTGCGCCGATGAACGCCCCGCCCCGCCTCGCCGGGTCGTTCGGTCGCTCGTCGGGTCACGCGACGGTCATCCGGAATCGATCGATGGACTCGTCAGCCCTCGACCCGGATCGCCTGTCGGGGGCAGAGCCGTTCGGCGTCCTGGACCTTCGCCCGGAGATCCTCGGGGATCTCGTCCATCAGCACCGTGAGGGTGTCGTCCTCTTCGACGCGGAACACCTCGGGACAAGCCTCCATGCACAGCGCGTTCGCTTCGCAGAGGTCGTAGTCCACCACCACCTTCATGGGTCTCTCCTATCTCTTTCTTGTCTTTCGTCTCTCGGACGAGCCCGTCGCGCGGACCACCTCGTCTCTCGGACGTCCATACAGACCCCGTCGTCCTCCCGTCGTACTCCCGTCGTACTTCGCTCGGGCGACTCGGGTCTTCGGTCTGGCCGCGACGCATCGACGTCCGCAGCGGGCTCCAGGACCAGCGAGCTCGAACGCGAGACGCCCGAGCCTGACCCTCGCGAATCTACCAGATCTGGAAACGCCTCGCTGCGCGTCGATCCATCTCCCCGTGATCTCCCCTCGACGAGAGCGAACGAACGCTTGCGAGGCCGCACTCCGCCGGGCACACTCGGGAGGCTAGAACACGTTTCAATCGAGCGGAGTGCCTCCCCATGGATCTGGATTTCACCCCCGAGCAGAAGGCGTTTCGTCAGGAGCTGAGAAGCTATTTCGACGAGATGATGACCGACGAGCTCGTCGCAGAGCTGCGCGGAGACAACGAAGGCGGAGGTCCGCTCTTTCGCGAGGCCATGAAGCAGATGGGCCGGGACGGGCTCCTGGGCGTCGGATGGCCGAAGGAGCACGGTGGCCAGGGCCGCACGCCCATCGAGCAGTTCATCTTCGCAGACGAGATCCAGACCGCCGGCTTCCCGCTCCCCTTCCTCACGCTGAATACGGTGGGACCGACGCTCCGCCAGTACGGCACGGAGGAGCAGAAGGCCGAGTTCCTCCCGAAGATCCTGGCGGGAGAGCTCTTCTTCGCGATCGGATACTCGGAGCCGGGGGCGGGAACCGACCTCGCCTCGCTCCAGACGACGGCGGTGAAGCAGGGAGACGAGTGGGTCATCAACGGCCAGAAGATGTGGACCAGCCTCGCGGGCTACGCGGACTACATCTGGCTCGCCGCCCGCACCGATCCGAGCAAATCCAAGCATCGAGGCCTCTCGATGTTTCTCGTGCCCACTCGCGCGCCCGGATTCTCCCGTCAGCCGATCCGAACGGTGGGAGGCGTCACGACCAACGCGACCTTCTACGACGACGTGCGCGTCCCCTCGGAGGCCCTGATCGGAGGCGAGAACAACGGCTGGGCCCTCATCACGGGACAGCTCAATCACGAACGAATCTCCCTGATGAGCGTCGGGCCTCTTCGTCGGAACCTGCGAGAGGTCACGGCCTGGGCGAGGGAGACGAAGATCGATGGCGCTCCCATGATCGAGAAGGGCTGGGTTCGGGAAAATCTCGCCCGGGTCTATGCGAAGGTGCAGGTCCTGCGCCTCATGAACTGGAAGCAGGCCTGGGCGGCACAGGCCGGCCAGCCGAACCTGGCCGACGCCTCGGCCATCAAGGTCTTCGGCAGCGAGCTGAACATGCAGGCCTACCGTCTCCTGATGGAGGTCACGAATGCCCGCGCGGGGCTCGCCGCGGACAGTCCGGGAGCGGTGATGCAGGGAAGGATCGAGGCGGCCTATCGCAACGGCCTGATCCTGACCTTCGGCGGGGGCACGAACGAGGTTCAGCGAGACATCATCGCCATGGCCGGTATGGGCCTCCCCCACTACAAGGACTAGCCGCTCGAACGAGCGCAGCAGGAGCCATCATGGACTTCGAATTCAGTGAAGAAGAGCGGAGCGTCTCGGAGCTCTCGCGCAAGATCCTCGAGGATCTCGTGACCAACGATCGGCTCAAGGCCCTCGAGTCTGCCGGAGAGCCCATCGACGCCGAGAGCTGGAAGGCCCTCGCCGAGGCGAACCTCCTCGGCGTCGCGATCCCGGAGGCCCATGGCGGAATGGACCTCGGCTTCACCGCCCTCACCCTGCTCTGTCAGGAGGTGGGTCGCACCGTCGCTCCGATCCCCGTATATGCCTCGCTGGCTCTCGGAGCTCTTCCGCTGGCCGCATTCGGGAGCGAGGCGGAGAAGGCCGAGTGGCTGCCGCGCGTGGCGACGGGCGAGGTCCTGCTCACGGCGGCGCTGTCCGAGCTCGACACGACCGACCCCGCTCAGCCGAAGACCCGCGCGGAGCGGATCCCCGGCGGCTACCGGATCTCCGGGGAGAAGACGCTCGTCCCCTACGGTGCCCAGGCCGCACGCATCCTCGTCTCCGCGGCGACCGAGGAGGGACCTGCCCTCTTCTGGATCGATCCCGCCGCCTCCGGACTGCGAATCGAGCCGCAGACCAGCTCCGACGGGCAGCCCTTCGCCTTCATCGCGATCGACGGCGTCGAGGTCGAGGACTCGGCGGCGCTCGGCGGGATCGGGGGCGGCGCAGAGCGGCTGCACTGGCTGATCGATCGCGCGACCGTGGCCCGCAGCGCCATGCAGCTCGGCGTGACCGAGCGGGCCCTCGAGATGACGGCCGCCTACGGTCGGGAACGGGTCCAGTTCGACCGCCCGATCGGATCCTTCCAGGCCTATCATCAACGCATTGCCGACGCCTACATCGAGGTCGAGGGCATCCGACTGGCCACCTGGGAGGCTGCCTGGAAGCTGGATCATGGACACGAGGCCCGGGACAGCGTCCACGTGGCCAAGTTCGCGGCCGCCGACGGCGGGGCTCAGGCTGCCTACGCCTGCCAGCATCTCCACGGTGGCGTGGGCATCGACGTCGACTACCCGCTCCATCGCTACTTCAAGTGGGCGACCCAGATCGAGCACGAGCTCGGCTCGGCGAAGCTCCAGCTGGTCGCCCTCGGAGACCGGATCGCCTCGGGCGAGGTCGCGATCTTCTAGTGGACGCTCCCCTTCCCGATCTCGCCGGTCGGACGGCAGTCGTCACCGGAGGCGGCCACGGCATCGGCCGGGGCATCGCCCTCGCCCTGGGCCGGGAAGGCATGCGCGTCGCCGTGCTGGACATCGAGTCCGACGCGGCCGAGGACGTCGCCGCCGAGCTCCAAGCGCAGGGCGCGGAGTCCTTCGCGCTCGACTGCGATGTCACCCAGTCCGAATCCCTGAGCCGGGCCGCCTCGCGGATCGAGGCGCGATTCGGACCGGTGCACGTGCTCTCGAACAACGCGGGGGTCTCGCTGCCGCAGGGGCCGCTCGAGGAGAAGACCGAGGCCGACTGGCAATGGGCCTTCTCGATCAACCTGTTCGGCATCGTGAAGAGCGTGCAGGCCTTCCTGCCGGGAATGAAGGCGCATGGCCAGGGAGGCCAGATCGTCAACACCTCGTCCATGGCGGGGCTGATCGCGATCCCGGATCTCGAGGTCGGGGTCTACACCGCCTCCAAGTACGCCTGCAACGGCTACAGCGAGATCCTCCGGGCCGAGCTGGCCCCCTTCGGCATCGGCGTGTCGGTCCTCTGCCCGGGACTCATCGACACCGAGCTCGCCAGGACGTCCGCTCGAAATCGTCCGGAAGCCTACGGCGGCCCCTTGCCCGAGCCCGACGCCATGCCCGAGGGCATGCGGGCGGCAGCCATGGCTCCCGAGGAGGTCGGCCCGATCGTCGTCCGGGGGATCCGGGCCAACCGGGCGCATGTCCTCACCCACCCGGATCTCGCCCTTCCGCTCGTCGCAGCCCGTTTCGAAGCGATTCGAGCGGACGCGGAGGCGGAGCGGGCCGAGCGCGACTGAGCCGGACCCGCCGGGCGACTCCGCATGGGCGCGCCCCGGCGCGCCACGGGCTCAGCGCCCGTCCAAGGCCCGTCGGGTCGACGGTCGGAGCGGGTCGACGGTCGGAGAGCGCGGCTTCGGCCACCGGGAGCGACTCCGACCGAAGGCGGCGGCCGGGTCGCGATCGAAGGTCGGTGGGCAGTCGAAGGTCCGGCCTCGCCTCAGAACGGCGACACGATGAAGCTGTCCTTGATCGGCTCCTTGCCCTCGAAGAATCCGCCCACCTTCTCGCGCACCGACTCGTAGGTCCACGCTTCCTCGACGTTGAACTCGCCGGCTCGCTGGACCGACTGAAGCACCGCGATCTGCTTCCCCCAGACGATGAACACGTTGCCGGAGATGTTCGCCGCGTGGGGCGATGCGAGGAAGCCGACCAGCGGCGCCACGTGCTCCGGCGCGAACACGTCGAAGCCGTCCTCGGGCCGCTCGAACATCGCAGCCGTAGCGCCGGCCAGCGTCATCGCCGTCCGCGCCCGAGGCATGAACGTATTCGCGGTGACTCCGTACTTGACGAGGCCCTGAGCGGCTGCGTTGGTGAGCGCGATGATGCCGGCCTTCGCCGCGGAGTAGTTCGGCTGTCCGGCGTCCGCGAAGAGCGCGGCCTCGGAGGCCGTGCTGAGGATCCGTCCGTACACGGGTCCACCCTCGGCCTTGCCCTTGTTGCGCCAGTACTCGCTCGCGTGTCGGATGCCGCAGAAATGCCCCTTCAGATGGACGCGGATCACGGAGTCGAAGTCCTCCTCGCTCATCGAGAAGACCATCTTGTCGCGGCAGAAGCCGGCGTTGCTCACGAGGATGTTCAGGTCGCCGAAGGTGTCGATCGCCGTCTGGATCATCGCCTTGGAGTCGTTCCAATCGGCGACGTCCCCGAAGTGCGCGACCGCATCGCCTCCCGACGACTTGATCTCGTCGACCACGGCGCGACCGGCCGACTCGTCCCGACCGCTGCCGTCCGCCGCCACCCCGAGATCGTTCACCACCACGCGGGCGCCGAGCCTGGCGAGCTCGAGAGCCTCGATCCGGCCGAGCCCCCGCCCTGCACCCGTGACGACGGCGACCTTTCCGTCCAAATCTCCCATGCTTCCTCTCCTGGAGTGCGGTGCGCGGCGCCCCTGGGCTCGCGCATCCGGTTGTCGCCCGGAGCCTGCCCGAAGCGGGTCGGGGACGGCTTCCGGGCCGAGTCGGTCGGATCGACATGCCGGGCCCCGAGAGGCCCGGCGGATGTCTTTCGGGATCCTGGAGCCGCTCTATCTAGAGCCGCTCGATGATGGTGCCCGTGCCGACGGCGGCTCCGCAGCACATGCTGACGAATGCGGTGCCGAGTCCCTGGCGCTCGAGCTCGTGGAGGGCCGTGACGATCAGGCGCGAGCCGGTCGCTCCGACCGGGTGTCCGAGCGCGATGGCGCCTCCATTGACGTTCACCTTCGACATGTCGATGTCGTAGACCCCGGCCCAGGACAGCACGACCGCGGCAAAGGCCTCGTTGATCTCGTAGAGGTCGATGTCGTTGCGGATGTCCATTCCGCTCTTCTTCTGGATGATCGCCGTCGCGTCGACGGGACCGTCGAGCAGATAGTAGGGATCCGTCCCGCAGAGCACGTCGAAGAGGATGCGCGCGCGCGGCTTCAGTCCCAGGGCCTCCGCCCTCTCCTTCGACATGTAGAGCACGGCGGCCGCCCCGTCGGAGATCTGCGATGAGTTGCCCGCCGTGTGGATGCCTCCCTCGAGGACCGGCTTCAGGCCCGCGAGCCCCTCGGCCGTCGACTCACGGATTCCCTGGTCGTGCTCCACGAGCACGGTCTCGCCCGTGGGCTGGCCGTCGTCGCCGAGCACCGGAGCGTCGACGGGAAGGATCTCCCGCTTGAAGCGCCCCTCGTCCCGGGCGATCCGTGCCTTGCGCTGGGACTCGAGTCCGAAGGCGTCGGCGTCTTCACGGCTGATCCCCCGGTTCCGGGCGATGCGCTCGGCCATCGTGAACTGGTCCGGCGCCGTGTCCCAGGGCCAGTCCGGCGGCTGGAAGTAGCCGGGGCCGTTGATCACGTTCGCGCCGAGTCCGACGTGGCTCATGACCTCGACGCCGCACGCGATGCCGGCATCGATGGTGCCCCCCTTGACGAGCGCATGGATCAGATGATTCGCCTGCTGCCCCGACCCGCACTGGGTGTCGATCGTCGTGCCGCCGGCCGTGTAGTCGTCGCCCTTCGAGAGCCAGGCCTGGCGCGCGATGTTGTTGGACTGCTCACCGGCCTGGGTCACGCAGCCGCCGATCACCTGCTCGATCTCGGAGGTCGGCACGCCGCTCCGCTCGCAGACGGCCGACTGCACCTGGCGCAGCAGATGCGCCGCATGGATGCCCGAAAGATCTCCCTTGATCATCTTGCCTCGTGCGATCGGCGTTCGGACCGCGTCGACGATGACTGCTTCTCTCATCTCGTTCCACCTCTCGATGTCGATGCCGGTCGGGGACGCCCATCGTCTTCGATCGTCTTCGATCCCGGGCGCCCCTGTCCGACTCATTCCTGTCCGACTCGTTCCTGTCCTGATCCGGCTCGGATCGATTCTCGTTTCGGCGCGCGCGGTCCCGCGTGCGGAGCCGCGGAATCTAGACAGCTCCGCCGGGCTCGTCCAGCACCAGCTCGATCGAGGCGCGCATGCGCTCCAGAATCATGGGCTGCGTGGACTGTCCTCCGGACCAGCCCACCATCAAGGCGAACCAGACCTGGTTGAGCACGTCTCCCAGCAGCCGTTCCCGGTCCGTCAGCTCCGGATCGCCCGGCTCGATCGGCTTGCCGCGATACGCCCCGACCACCATGCGTTGAACGCTCTCGTGGAAGCCGCCCACCTTCTTGGCCAGCGCGGGCTCACCCGCCGCCGCGGCCTTCAGCATCGCTCGCGACAGGTTCGGTCGACGCAGCATGCCGCGCGTCGCCAGGGCGAAGAATCCGGTCACCCGCTCCGCGGGCGTGGCGCCCTTCGGAGGCCGGGCACGGAAGCGCTCCTCGAGCACGCGGGTCTCGACCTCGAGCACCGCGACGAGGAGGTCCTCCTTGCTATGGAAGCGTCGATAGAGAGTCCCGAGCGCCACGCCCGCATGGGCCGCCACGTCTCGCAATCGGACCGCCTCGAAGCCCCCCTGCTCGGCCAGCTCGATCGCCGTCTCCACGATCCGGCGAGCACGCTCCTCCATGATCGGTTCCACCGGCGCAGCACACATCCCGACAGAGTGAAACACGTTTCAGCCCGGATTGAAACTCGTTCCAGTGGCCCGCCGAGGATCGCGGCGGAGAGGCACCGAGCCGCGACCGCGAAGCGAGCAGAGGGCGCCGCGCCCGCGAGGAGGAGGCGGAGGCGGGCCTGTTCTACGGTCTCCCCATGACGAGCCCCCTTCGATCCGATGCGCCTCGCGCCACCGAGCGGCCCGAGGACGTGCGAGCCTTCTGTCTGCGGATCCTCGAGCGGGGAGACCTCGCCTCCAAGCTGGCGCCGCCCGAGGACGCCCGGGGCCGGCTGCTCCCCGACCACCCTTCGGGGCCCGCGATCTCGATCGAGAGGCCGGCGCGCGACCCGGGCCTCCGGATGCGAGGCGGTCGCGAGCGGCTCCCGCGGCCCGGTCAGCTGACGAGCGCCGCCGATCGGGCCCTCTGCCTCGCTCGCTTCGCCCATCACGAGCTGATGGCCGTCGAGTACTTCGCCTGGGCCCTGCTGCGCTGGCCGGACCTGCCGGGGGGTCTGCGGCGAGGACTGCTCTCGGCCCTGACCGACGAGCAACGGCATTGCCGACTCTACCTCGACCGCCTGACCGCTCATGGCGCCTCGTTCGAGCGAGACGACCACTCCGACTACTTCTGGCGCCATGCTCCGGCGATCGCCGCCTCCCCCGCCGGCCCGCGGGCCTTTCTCGCGGCCATGGGGCTCACGCTCGAGCAGGCCAACCTGGACTTCACGCTCACCTATCGCGATGGCTTTGCCGCGGCCGGCGACGCCGAGAGCGCCGCGGTCTGTCAGGAGGTCCACGACGACGAGATCGCGCATGTCGCTCTCGCCGCCCGCTGGCTCGTGCGACTCGGAGCGGACGACGCGGCGGGCTCCAGCGACCTCGATCGCTATCTCTCGAGCGTGCCCTTCCCCCTCGGCCCGGCACGGGCGAAGGGGAGACGCTTCGCCGTCGCGCCGCGTCGGCGCGCCGGGCTGAGCCCGGAGCTGATCGAGCACGTCCGCCATGCACGCTCCCCGCAGCAGGACCGCGCCTCCGCTGCCCGAGGGACCGCCCCGACGGAGGGGAGTGCGACGGCCGGGCCGGCCCAGGAAGCGCCGGCCGGGCCGGCCACCGGGTCCGATCGGCTTGAGTGATTCCGAGCGTTTCATCCTGCCGAATCTGG
>CAYXLY010000068.1:0-13548 GCA_964466005.1 uncultured Spirochaetaceae bacterium
TTCAAGCAGAAGACGGCATACGAGATCTCCGGAGTGACTGGAGTTCAGACGTGTCTCTTCCGATCTCCCAGCCCGGACGAGAACGACTGCAGCACCCCGGCGACGTAGAACTCGAAGGCCTCTCCCACGGACGGGGCGATCGCGATCGGGGCGGGCGGCAGGTATCTCGACGCGGTCGGGCAGCCCGATGGATCCGTGGAGGCGCACCAGCCGCGCCCCGTATTCAGCAGGACGCCGGCCGCGTGCCGAGGCCCGTTGGGATGCTCGAAGTCGAAGACCGTCGGAAAGGTCGCCGGGAACTGCTCCGTGTCGAACTCCGAGTCGATCGGATCCAGGAAGGGATCCCTCCAGACGACGTCCGTCAGACCGTCGGCATTCAGGTCGACGAAGCGCACGCCCACGTCTCCGTACTTGAAACCGCCTCGGAAGAATCCCGGATGGATCCCGTCCTGATCCGCCTGGTGGGAGAAGGCGACGAACCGATGATGGATCGGGCCTCCGGCATCGGCCGCATCGAGCGCGAACTCCGGCGCAGCGCGCCACTCGAACTCGCCCTCCTCGTTTCGCGTCTGCACGAAGGCCAACGTGCGCGATGGGTTGTGGCATGCCAGACCGAGTCCGAAGGCGCCTCTCAGGTCCTCATCGACCTCGGGCTCGAGCGGACAAGGCGGCATCTCCACTCCCGAATCGTCGAAGGGAAATCGCGAGTGCTCCTGGATGACGTAGCGGGGATCTCGCGGAGCCAGAACCAGGACATCGAGGCGTCCGTCGCCATTGAGCTCGACGAACTCGGGCGAGAAGTCGACGGAGCTCCGGCAATAGCCCCTCGACCGCGCCCGATCCTCGACGAGGAGACCCCAGCTCCCTCCCCAACCATTGGTGCCGCAGACGTCGAAGGGGGCGTAGGGCGTGTGATCCCGGATCTCCAGGGCCGAGAAGATCGGAAGCGCGGGGTTCTCGAGAGAGGCCTGCCGCTCCCAGCCCTCGCCCGTGTTCAGGAAGACCACCCGAGCGGTCGCCTCGCGGTAGACGGGCGCGGGAAGCGGATCCGTGCAGCCGTTGGAGAGCGCGTACTGGAGCCAGGCCCCTCCGACGCGAACGGAGGCGATCAGGTCCGAACGCCCGTCGCCGTCGAGGTCGACGACACGGAAGTCCGAGATCCCCTCGAAGGTATTCGTCCACCAGCCCAGCTCCTCGTGAGACCCGATCGGCTTGCGGGAGATCGGGAACTCCACGTCCTGGAAGAAGACGGGACTCGTCAGGGAGCCGGGCTCGACGACGCAGTAGGGGCTGCTGTCGGCGTAGAGCCGCTGCGTCGGGTTCTGCGACAGGGTGAGGGAGGGAGCCTCCCAGCGGAGGCTCGCGAGCGCCGCCGTCCAGTCGGGATCGGGCGTCGTCTCCCAGCCAGAGCCGTGGTTCAGATGGACTCCGTGGACGCATTGATCCGGGCTCAGGGCCGGATGCTCGACGAAGCCGCAATCCGCTCGGATCACGTCGATCAGTCCGTCCCCGTCCACGTCGCCCCAACGCACGCCCTTCGAGTCCGGCCAGCCCGGGATGACCATCGGGGCCGGCTCGCCCGGCTCCACCACTCGAGGCTGCACGGACCAATCGACGCTGGTCGTCGTCAGGAGAGCGGCCGTCGCCCCCGCCCCCGACGCGCCTCCGCGAATGCGTCCTCCCATGACCGTCAACGCCGGGGAGACCGCGTTCAGGACGTGCCCCCTCTCTCCCCAGGGCAACCCCGACATGAGGCTTCGAGCCACCAGATTGTCGGCGTCCGATCCCCATGGAAAGGTCCACTCGCCGTCGATCTCGAACTGGGACCCGATCGTCTCGGCCAGCTCGTCCGCCGAATCGGTATAGGTGAAGACCTGAGCGGGCAGGCTCGAGCAGCCGACCTGGGCGCTGGGTGGCGAGGAGAGATCCGGGCAATCACTCCCGAAGCGCTGCACCGAGACGAGTCGACTGCGATGCACGGCGTACGCACCCGCCTCGGAGTAGCGGAGCTCGAGGCGATGATGCAGGACGCCGGGCTGGCTGAAGACCCGGACCTCGCGGAGCCTCTGCGTCATCACTCGATGAAGTCCGCCGGCGAAGGTCTCGGAGGGATCGGGGCGGGCCTCCCACGCGTACTCGATGCGACGCACGCCTTCCGCGTAGGTGACCTCCAGGGGATACGCCATGCCTGGGTCCGTCGCGAGATGGCGATAGCGATAGGAGACGGCGTTCCCGAAGACGTCCCGGGATTCCGCCAGGAGCCAGACGGCGATCGGCCTGCTCGGATCGCCGTCGACATGGAGTCGGCTGTTGAGCGAGGCTCCGTAGAGCAGCCGGGTCCCGTCGGTCGTGGTCACCTCCCAGGAGTCGTCTTCCAGGAGACGGATCCTCGAGAAGGACTCGGAGAGCGTGTGATGATGATCCGACGGACTCGACGGCGGCATCAAGAGCTCTCCGTCGAGCTCATGTCGCGAGCAGGGCCCCTCCTCCGGGACTCCGTCGCGCATGGCGCAGGTGATGCGCCCCCAGCTCGCACTCCAGCCGAGACCGACGGGACCGTCGCCTCCTTCGCTCGAGTAGACGAGGCCGAGGCTCGGCTCGTGGCCGCCCGGCCCCGGCAGGATCTCGATCGGAATCGACCAGGTCGCCGTCCCCGAGCTCCGATCGACGGTCGCGCCCGCCGGGTTCGTCGAATCCGCTCCCTCCATGGCCCGGGCTCGAGGCAGGACGGCGAGGATCGGCAGCACGAGCAGAATGGCCGTCATCCTCGAGCGGAAGACAGACCGGATCCCATCTGCGGAGAGGAGCAGTGATGACTCGAACACGGAGTGGCCTCGCCGGGACCGGGCGAAGCCAATCTATCGCAGCGCCCGCTGCCTGTTTCTCAGGCTTTCCTCAAAGCGCGTCTGCGCCGGGCGAGGTCCGTCGCATCGATGCTAGTCAGCCTCCATGCTGCTCCATCCGGATGCTCCCGCCTGAGCCGCTCCGACCCCGCATCGTGCGCGGACCTCGCCCGCAGGCTCGACGCGACTCATCCGACCCGCAGACTCGCGAGTCGGCTCGCCTCCTCCCTCTTCGGCTCCCTCTCAGCCTCTCTCTTCGCCTCTCTCGCCGCTGCCCTCGCGGGCGGACTCGCGGGCCAGGGCCTGCTCTGGCCGGAGCGCGCGGCCTGGACGCCGCTCGGACTGGCGGGCTGGCTCTGGCTCGTCGGCCGCTCGGGGCCGTGGCGTGCGCCGCTCTCCGGCGGCCTCTTCGGGACCGCCTTCGCCTGGGGGTCGGCCCCCTGGCTGCCCGATGCCCTCGAGCGGCTCGGAGGGCCCTCGACCCCGGGTCTCCTGATCGCCCTGCTGCTCGCCGCTGGAGTCGGTGGAGCCCCCTATGGTCTGCTCGCACTCGTCGTGGATCGAACGCGGCGAGCCTCGCCCGCGCTGCGGCTCGCGATCCTCGCCGGCTCCGTCTTCCTGCTCGAGACCTGGGTGCTTCGGAGTCGGGCGCTGCCCCCCTGGCTGCTGATCGGTCATGCCGCCTCCGGCATGCAGGGGCTCTGTCAGCTGGCCGTCGCGGGCGGCGTGCCGACCCCGTCCGCGATCCTGGCGGCATCGGCCCACGCGCTGGCCCTGCTCGCGGAGAATCCGCGGGACTCCATCCGACGACGGCTGGTGATCGGGCTGCTCGGCGGACTCCTCTCGCTCGCGGTCGTCGGCGAGCCCGCCCTCCGTCGGCTTCGAGGATCCGATCCCGGCGACGGCTCCGAGAGTCTCTCCGTCCTGCTCGTCCAACCGAGCCTCCAGCCTGCGCGACGCTGGGATCCGGGCCATCAGGCGCTCCATCTCGAGCGCCTGCTCCGTCTCTCGAAGCGCGCCCTCCGCGACGGAGCGGGCGACGTCGATCTCGTGCTCTGGCCCGAGACCAGCATCACCCAGCCCCTCGCCCAGAGGCCCTGGCTGGACGCGTTGCGCGACGGGGTCGCGCAACTTCAGGTCCCCCTGCTGGCCGGGACGGTTCGCCGGGCCGCACGAACGCCGGACTCCCTCGTGTACCGCAACGCGGCCCTGCTCTTCGACGAGGAGGGCGACCTCGTGGCCGGCGTCGAGAAGGCGATCCCGGTACCGATCCTGGAAGCGGCTCCGGAGACGAGGCTCGAACGCTTTCTGGCGGGTCTCGCGGATCGGCCTCCCGGAGGCCGCAGCGTCGAGCGCGTTCGCGAGGGCACGTCCGACCTCGTGCCCCCGAAGCGGATTGCAGTGCTGCTCTGCTACGAGGCCTTGTTTGCGGATCTGAGCCGGTCCCGCCGCGAGCGGGACACGCTGCTACTCGTGCAGCTCGCCGATGACGGCTGGATCGAGGACCCGGCTGCCGTGCGACAGATCATCCGCCTGACCGCCTTCCGCGCCATCGAGCAGCGGCTCCCCCTCGTCCGAGTCAGCCACGGGGGACTCTCCGTCGTGATCGACGAGTATGGCGTGCTGCGACACCGTCTCCCCGAAGACCGCGAGTCGACCTTCGCCTACACCGCCCACCCGACGCGCCCCGCTGGCCCGACCGAGCGGCTCGCGATCCTGTCGCTTCCGCTGCTCGCCCTGGCGGGCAGCCTCACGCTTCCCATGCGCCGGAGAGGCCCTCCCGGGCTCCTCGACGTCAGTCGGCCTCGGGCAGCGCGTAGGCCACGATCGCATCACCCATGTCCGTGATCGGATTGCCACCGGCTGCGATGACGACGAATTGCCGGCCGCTCTCGCGCAGGCGATAGCTGAGCGGGACGGCCGCGCCCATGAAGGGCAGACGATCGCTCCACAGCTCCTCGCCGGTCTCGACGTCGATCGCCCGGAAGGCCTTGTCCAGGGTCGCCGCGATGAAGTAGAGCCCGCTCGCCGTCGAGATGCCTCCGCCGAAGTTGGGCGAGCCATAGCCGCGGAGCACGAGCCAGAGCGGAAACGGAGCGGCTCCCCTCAGCGTTCCGTAGGGCTTCTTCCATTTGACCTCGCCCGTCCGCAGGTCGACGGCCGTGAGGGATCCCCAGGGAGGCGGGTTGCAGGGCGCTCCGAACTGGGAGAAGAGGCCGAAGCGCCAGACGGCATAGGGCGTCCCGCGCATCGGATAGAGCTCGTTCGGGTAGACGTACTCCGACGGGTCCATCGCCTCGTACTCTTCGCGGGGAATCAGCTTGTTCACGACGGCCGCGTGCGTCTGGTTCACGATCAGCGTGCCGCGCGCGGGATCGATCGCGACGCCGCCCCAGTTCATTCCTCCTGCCGTATGGGGCATCTCGATCGACCCTTCGATCGTGGGCGGCGTGAAGATCCCGTCCCAGCGGTATCGCTCGATGAGATCCCGACAGTAGGCGCGATCGATCGGCGTGAAGCCGAAGGCGTCCTCGGGCTCGAGCTCGAGGGGGTGGAGAGGCGCCGGATGGGTCGGGAAGGGCTGGGTCGGCGAGAGGCGCTCGCCGGGAGCCCCTCCCTGCGGAACCGGACGCTCTTCGACGGGATAGAGGGGCAGACCGGTCTCGCGATCGAGGAGGAAGACGTGGCCCATCTTCGTCGATTGAGCGACGGCCGGGGCTCCGTTGCCGACACCCGGGATCTGAAACAGGGTCGGTGGGCTCGGCGTATCGTAGTCCCAGACGTCGTGGTGCACGGACTGCCACTGCCAGACGACCTCGCCGCTGCTCGCATCGAGCGCCACCGTGGAGCTGCCGTAATGATCGAGGCCGTTGCGCATCCCTCCGTAGAGATCCGGTGAGGGGTTGCCCGTCGGGACGAAGACGAGGCCGCGCTCCGCGTCCGCCGTCATGATGGACCAGACGTTGGGCGTTCCGGGCGTGAAGTCCGCCTCTCCGGCCGGACCGGATCCCGGCCAGTCCGGCGGCGCCGTGTCCCAGGCCCATACGCGACGTCCGCTCCGTGCATCGAAGGCGCGCACGACGCCGGCGGGCGCATCGACCCGCACGTTGTCGGCGATGTAGGCCCCCACCACGACGCGATCCCCGATCACCTGAGGCGGCGAGGTCGGCGCATACTCCCAGCCCTCCGCCTCACCGACGCCCTCTCGAAGGGCCACCCGCCCCTGCTCGCCGAAGCCCGGGCAGGGGCGCCCGGTATCGGCGTCGAGCGCGATCAGCTCGGCATCGGCGGTGCCGTAGAAGATGCGCTTCGCGCAGGCCCCCTCGCTCTGCGCGCCGTCCTCCCAGTAGGAGACGCCTCGACAGACCAGCGGATAGGGGCCCTCTCCGTGTCGCTGCTCGAGCCCGGGATCGAAGCTCCAGCGCTCCTCTCCGGTCTCCGGGTCCAAAGCGAAGACGCGCATGAAGGGCGTGCAGTAGTAGAGCAGATCGTTCACGACGATCGGCGTGACCTGCAGGGCCGTCACCTTCGAGTAGCCGGACCCGTCGTAGAAGTCACCGCTCCGATGCACCCAGGCCACCTCGAGGGCGTCGACGTTCTCGGGCGTGATCTGGCTGAGCGGAGAGTGATGGGAGGCGCCCGGATCTCCTCCCCAATGCGGCCACTCGGAGATCGGTCCCTCGAAATCGACCTCGATCTCGGGGCTGCAGCCGAGGGTGCCCGCGACGAGGATCGGGAGCAGACCGACCGCGCAGGCGACACGGACGACGAGCCGGCGGGAGCGGGTCGGGGCCGATCGGCGCGAGGCGGTTCGGCGGGTCGAGAGACGAAGAAGACGGACGGGACGCAGCACGAGTCGGGAGACCTCCACGCAAGGAACGAGAGGCCGGACGATACCGTCGATCGGAGTCCAAAGCCTCGGGCCGGACCCCGCTTCCGAGCCGACCTCGGCGCCTCCGGGAGCCCGCTCGGCCCGAGAGCAGGGAGTCCCCGCGCACCGTCCCTGCCGCCCGCGGCCGGCAGCGTGCGGCACGCGGGACCCGGGGCGGGAGACGAGAGACGAGACTCGAGCGGATCGACGCGGGAGGCGCCCGGCTGGCGAACGAGACGCGCGAACGCGAGAATTGTGTTAGACCCTCCGACCCCCACGACGTGCAGAGAAACCCGAGCGGGCGCGGTCCAGCCTGCGCCAGTGAGACGACCGAGCATGAGCTACGAGAACATCCTCTTCGAGCGGGACGGCGGCATCGCCACCCTCACTCTGAACCGTCCCGACAAGCTGAACGCCTACACGACGGAGATGGGAGAGGAGTTCACCGAGGCCTTTCGCGGCGTCCAGCGCGACGACGGCGTGCGGGCGGTCATCCTCACCGGCGCCGGGCGGGCCTTCTGCGCCGGCGCCGACCTCGAGCACCTGAAGGCGCACGAGTCGGGCGGGAATGCCTCGAAGGGCCCCCGCCTCGGCGAGGAGGACTTCCTTCGCAAGCTTCCCCTGGAGATGCTCGACTCCCCGAAGCCGATCATCGCGGCGATCAACGGCCACGCCGTCGGCGTCGGGATGACGATGGTGATGCCCTGCGATCTGCGGATCGCGGCCGAGGATGCCAAGCTCGGCTTCGTCTTCGCACGCCTGGGAATCCTCCCCGGACTGGGCTCGACGCATCTCCTCCCCGACCTCGTGGGAATGGCGCGCGCCCAGGAGCTGGTCCTGACGGCCAAGAAGATCTCGGGGACGGAGGCGGCGGCGATCGGCCTGGTGAACGAGGCCGTGCCGGCCGGCGAGGTGCTGGACCGGGCGCGCGCCATCGCCGAGCAGATGGCGGAGCTCGATCCGATCGTGCTCGCCTACGCGAAGCGGGCCCTTCATTTCGGAGCCCGGCATTCCATGGCGGAGTCGATGAAGAACGAGCAGCATCAGAGCGCGGCGCTCAAGACCGCACGAGAGCGCGCGAAGACCCGGCAGGAAGACTGAGCATGTCCGATCGGGAGACACCGACCCGAACGCTGGGCGAGGACCAGTGGGGGCGTGCGCTGGGGATCGAGATCCTCGAGGTCACGAACGAGCTCGTCCGGGCCGCTCTCGAGGCCGGTCCGCAGCATCATCAGCCCTACGGCATCCTCCACGGCGGAGTCTACGCATCGATCGTAGAGGCCGCCGCCAGCGTCGGAGCCGGCCGGCTCGCCCTCTCGCGTGGCGACGCCGGCGTGGTCGGCGTCTCCAACCACACGGACTTCCTTCGCAGCCACTCCAGGGGACGGCTCGATATCGAGGCCCGGCCCCTGCACGCGGGTCGCCGTCAGCACCTCTGGGAGGTCTGGATCCGTCGAGCCGCCGACCAGCAGCTCGTCTCGCGCGGGCAGGTCCGATTCCAGGTGCTCGACGTCCTCCCGTCGGACCGCGAGGGCGCTTCGATCCGCGAGCCTTCGGGCGCCGCCTGAAGACGCCGCCGGGCCCGAGAGGCCGGGCACCGTCCGAATGAGCGGACGAGAGAGACTCCTCCTAGGGCTCGTCCCAGGGCATGAAGGGGATCGGCTGATCCATCCGAGCCATGAAGTCCTCGAGAAGCTTGTACGTGATCCCCCATAGCACGGGAGCGCGCTCGTCCTCTAGGAGCCGGAGCGCCGGCATGCGGACCCCCCGCTCGCGATAGCGGAACTCGCGGTGGAGCTGGCGCGACGGATCGCGCAGATCCGCGAGCGGGGTCCAGAAGGCCTCGCGGATCTCATGGTTGGGCGAGAGCCGTGGCCGCTCCCCGCCGATCCCGTAGACGAAGCAGGAGACCCGGATCGACTCCGCCCGACCGAGCACGTCGCTGAGGCGTCCGAGCCGACGGGATCTCGAGAGATCGAGCTCGAGCTCCTCCAGGGTCTCGCGCTCCGCGGCCCGACGCAGATCGCCCCGATCCTCGGGGTCGAGCCGGCCACCGGGAAAGGCCAGATCTCCGGACCACGGATCCCCGTCCCACTCGGCGCGTCGGATGAAGAGCATCTCCAGTCCGCCCTCCCCCTCCCGCAGGACGAGCGCCACGGCCGCCGAGAGGTGCGCGGGATCGGGGTCGATCCAGGGCTCGCTTCTCCGCAGCCCCCGCTCCACGGCCTCCATCGCCTCGAGGTCCGTCTTCACGAAGTCGTCTTCCGGGGTCGTGCAGGGCCCATCGGATCAGATCGCCCGATCCCGGCCCGCCCAATAGCGATCCCGCAGCCGGCGGACGTAGAGCTTTCCGCTCGGGTGACGGGGCAGCGCGTCCTCGAAGTCGATCGAGCGCGGCACCTTGTAGCCGGCCAGGTGCGCTCGCGCGAAGGAGAGGATCTCGCTCTCGAGCTCCGGGGTCCCCTGCACGCCCGATCGCAGCTCGATCGCGGCCTTCACCGACTCCCCCCACTCCTCGTCGGGCACTCCGAAGACCCCGACGTCGCCCACGGCCGGATGCTCCTGCAGGACCTTCTCGATCTCGGCCGGATAGATGTTGACCCCGCCCGAGATGATCGTGTTGGACCGGCGGTCGGCCAGATGGACGTAGCCCTCCTCGTCGACGAAGCCCACGTCGCCGATGGTGAAGACGCCGGGCTCCAGATACGCGGCGTCGGTCTTCTCCGGATCGCCGTGATATTCGAAGGGCCGATCCGAGACTCGGCTTCGGCAGTAGAGATCTCCCACCTCGCCGGGCCCGAGCCGTCGTCCTTGCTCGTCGACTGCGAAGACGTCGTAGGAAGGCAGCGCGCGGCCCACCGTTCCCGGATGCTCGAGCCACTCCTGCGAATCGATCAGGGTGTTCACGCCGCCTTCGGTCCCGCCCCAGTACTCCACGAGAATCGGGCCCCACCAATCGATCATGCGCCTCTTCACGGGCACCGAGATCGGGGCCGCGCCGTGCAGCACCAGCGAGAGCTTCGGAGCGGAGAATGCCGCCCGCTCCGCCTCGGACAGCCTCAGGAGGCGCACGAACATGGTGGGGACGAGATGGACGTGAGCGACCTCCCGGCGCGCGATCCAATCGAGCGCTGCGCGCTCCTCCCAGCGCGGCATGATCAGGATCGGCGCACCGTTCGCGTTGTCGTAGACGGAGAACATCAGCGGCGCGGCGTGATACATGGGGCCGGTGATGAGATGAGGCCCGCTCCCGTCGAGACCGATCGACTGGCCCGTCCGAGCATGCTGCTGGAGGGCGGCGCCGACACTCGCTGGCACCGCGCGCTTCACGCCCTTCGGACGTCCCGTCGTGCCGCTCGTGTAGATCATGTTGCCGCCAGCCGGCCCGTCGAGGTCGAGGGGGCGCATCCGGACGCCCTCGAGGACGCCATCGAGCTCCGAGCCCGCGCTGAGCGTCGAGATCCCGCGTCGCTCGCCGAGTCCCCGCGCGAGCGCCGCATGCCGCTCGTCGGTGATCACGAGCCGCGAGCCCGAATCGCTGACGACGTAGTCGATCTCCTCCTCGGCCAGATGCCAGTTGATCGGCGTGATCCACTGCCCCGCCAACACCGCACCGAGCAGACACTCGATCGCCTCCACCCGGTTTCCCATCAGCAGCGAGAGATGCCCTCCCGGCGCGAGCCCGACCTCCTCCCTCAGGAAGACGGCGAAGCGCCGACTCCGATCGACGAGCTCGGCGAAGCTCCGCTGCCTCGTCCCGTCGTCGACGGCGAGCTCGTTCGGCCTGGCCTTCGCCTGATCCAACAACATCGACTCAGCCTCTCCCTTCCAGCCGGGCCGCGCGAAGGGCCGAGCGACGCAGCTTGCCCGCGTCGTCTCTGAGCGGCTCCTCGACGCGCTCGAAGCTCCGGGGAACCTTGTATCGGGCGAGCTGCGACTCGAGATGGGCGCGCAGGGCCGCCTCGTCGAACCCCTCCGGCGCATCGACGATCGCATGCACCCGCTGACCGAGGTCGTCGTCGGGCAGCCCGATCACCGCGCTCGACCGCACCGGTGCGAAGGAATCGAGGGCGGCCTCCACCTCGGCGGGATAGACGTTGGCCCCGCCGGAGACGATCATGTCGGTCTCGCGATCCGTCAGATAGAGATAGCCGTCCTCGTCGACATAGCCGAGATCACCGAGGGTCTCCCAGCCGTCGCCGGTCCGCCTTCCCGTCGCACCGAGGTAGTGATAGGTCGAGCCCGCTCCCCCCGGCGGCAGGAAGTAGACCAGCCCCACCTCGTGCGGTCCCCGCTCCTTGCCCTCTTCGTCGAGGATCCGCACCGCGCGTCCGCCAGTCGGCCTCCCGACGGAGCCCGGATGCTCGAGCCACTCGCGGCCGGAGATCAGGGTGCCCCCGATGCGCTCGGAGCCTCCGTAGGCCTCCCAGATCACGTCGGGCCCGAGCCAGTCGATCCACGCTCGCTTCAGCCACGCGGGACTCGCGGCGCCGCTCGACATCACGGTCTCCAGGGAGGAGAGATCGAAGCGGTCGCGCTCGGCCTTCGGCAGCTTCCAGATCCGCTGCATCATCGTCGGCACGAAGAGCACCCAGTCGATCGCCTCCCGCTCGATGCACTCGAGGCAGCGGAGGGGATCGAAGCGCCTCTGGACCCAGGTCGTGCCTCCGCAGAGCAGCGCCTGCCAGCTCGTGATGAAGGGACCGGCATGATAGAGCGGACCGGGCGCCAGCAGTCGCCCGTTCGGCTTCATGCGGTTCTCCGGTCGCTCCGGGTCGCAGAGCGCCGGGTTCGCATCGATGATCACCTTGGGGCGGCCGGTGCTGCCCCCCGACGTCATCGCTCGCACATGGGGCGAGACGACGTCGGGCAGCGGTCCGTCGTCGATCGCGGGATCCGGCTCGAAGCCCGCCGGGAGCGCCGGACGGCCGCCGCAGACCTCCGGATCGGCGCCGAGAACGACCGCCGGCGAAGCCGTCTCGACGATCGCGCGCTGCTCCGCCGCGGGCAATCGGGCGGAGACCGGATTCGGTGTCGCCCCGAGCTTCCAGGCCGCGAGCGCCGCCTCGAAGAACTCACAGCCGTTGGGCAGCGCGATCGTGACCCGGTCTCCCCGGCCCACGCCGAGCGCCGCCCACGCGCGCGCCAGCCGGTTCGCGCGCGCGACCAGCTCGGATCGCGTGCGCGTCTCCGCCGGCGCCGTGCGGTCTTCGGCCTCACAGACCACGGCCAGTCGGTCGGGGTCGCGTTCAGCGAGCCAATCCATGGCTCGCCCATGGGAGAGCTGGGGCATCGGAGTCCTCGGGCCGCGGGAGGGACGGCGCGGGGAGTATAGAGACGATCGGCCGCCGGGCACGGACGCGAATCCGCCCGAGCCGACTCGAGGGACGCGGGCCGGACCGAGGGGAAGAGGCTCCCAGCGGGGTCTCCCGAGCCGGGGGCGGTCGCCGCATCCTCTCGTTTTCGCTAAACAAGTTTGCACCATGAGTATTCAGGACGTCGGTTTCATCGGATGGCGCGGCATGGTGGGCTCGGTCCTGCTGGAGCGCATGCGTGCCGAAGGGGATTTCGAAGGTCTGCGCCCCACCTTCTACTCGACCAGCCAGGTCGGCGAGCCCGGCCCCGACGTCGGCGCCGCCACACCCGTTCTCCAGGACGCGTACGACATCCGCGCGCTCGCTCATCACGACGCGATCGTCACCTGCCAGGGAGGCGACTACACCAAGCAGGTCCTTCCGCAGCTCCGGGAGCAGGGCTGGCAGGGGTTCTGGATCGACGCCGCGAGCGCCAAGCGGATGGACGACGACAGCCTGATCGTGCTCGATCCGGTGAACCGGGAGATCATGGATCGCGGCCTGGAGTCGGGCATCCGGAACTACATCGGCGGCAACTGTACGGTCAGCCTCATGCTCCTGGCTCTCGGGGGGCTGCTCGAAGAGGACCTCGTCGAGTGGATGACCTGCACGACCTATCAGGCCGCCTCGGGCGGCGGTGCGCGGCACATGCGAGAGCTCGTCGCCCAGATGGCGATGCTCGGGGAGCGCTCCGGGGATCTCTTGAAGGATCTGGCTTCGGAGATCCTCGACCTGGATCGCCGGATCACGGGTGTGCTGGTCGACGAGTCGTTTCCCATCGAGCAGTTCGGCGCCCCCCTGGCCGCGAGCCTGCTGCCCTGGATCGATTCGGCCATGGAGGCGGGCGACACGCGCGAGGAGTGGAAGGCCTGGGCCGAGGGCAACAAGATCCTCGGCCGCTCGGAGGCGCCGATCCCCATCGACTCGATCTGCGTGCGCGTGGGCGCCATGCGCTGCCATAGCCAGGCCTTCACCATCAAGCTGCGCCGCGACGTCCCGATCGCGGACGTCGAGAGTCTGCTCGACGGCGCCAACGAGTGGGTTCATCTGATTCCCAACGACAAGGAGTCGACCCTGAGAGACCTGACGCCCGCCGCCGTCACGGGACGGCTCGACGTCCCCATCGGTCGCGTACGCAAGCTCCGGATCGGGGGAGAGTTCCTCGGCGCCTTCACCGTGGGAGATCAGCTGCTCTGGGGCGCTGCGGAGCCGCTCCGCCGGACGCTGGCCATCCTGCGCGAGAGCGGAGCGTGAGCCAGCCCGGCCTCGCGCGCGTCTACGGCAACATCGTCTCGCCCTACGCCCGGAAGGTCTATCTCACCCTGGAGTGGAAGGGCCTGCCCTTCGAGGCGCTCGACGTGCTGCCCCACGCCGACACGCCGGTCTTCCGCGAGATCAGTCCGCTCGGGAAGATCCCCGCCTTCGAGGACGATCTGGTGCGCCTCTGCGTCTCGTCCGTGATCTGCGACTATCTCGAGCA
>CAYXLY010000069.1:0-11460 GCA_964466005.1 uncultured Spirochaetaceae bacterium
CTCGCCGGGATAGGCCGGGGCGATGCGTTGCTGCTGGCGCTGGCCAGCGGGATCGCGGAGGAGATGCTCTTTCGGGGCGCACTGCAGCCGGCGGTGGGGCTCGTCTGGGCCAGCCTGATCTTCGGGGCGTGTCATTTCCTTCCGCGCCGGGAGCTCTTCGTCTGGAGCCTCTTTGCAGCCGCGATGGGCTTTCTGCTCGGCTGGCTCTTCGAGTGGACGGGTCAGCTCGCGGCTCCGATCGCCGCGCATGCGGTCGTGAACGGGATCAATCTGCCTCGGCTGGCGCGGCGCTTCGAGTCGAGCGGGGACTGAGGCCGCCGTCTCGGCTGGGGGCGGGCTGCGCACGGGCCGCGCGGGCACGATGGGCGCTCGAGCGTGGGCGCCGAGGAGAGGATCAGGGCTCGTAGCCCGGCTCAATCGATCGCAGGAGCCAGAGCGATCGCATCGATCTCGATCCGCGCGCCCAGGGGAAGCGCGGCCACGCCGATCGTCACCCGGGCGGGCGCCGGGTCCGCATCGAACGCCTCGGCGTAGACGGCGTTCACCCGCGCAAAGAGATCGAGGTCCGTGAGATAGACGGTCGTCCGCACCACTCGATCCAGACCGCTCTCGCCGGCCTCGAGAACGGCGCGCAGGTTTGCCAGGACCTGTCGCGCCTCGTCTTCGATCTCGCCTTCGACGATCGCCCCGGTGGCCGGGTCGAGAGGGATCTGACCGGATACGAAGAGGAGCTCGCCCGCTCGAATGGCTTGCGAGTAGGGACCAACGGGCGCCGGCGCGGCACCGCTGCGCACTTCACGGAGTCTGGGATCGGACATCGTCGCTCCGCTAGCTCGACGACGGCTCGGGCTGCAGCCGCTCCTCGAGGACACGGATGAGGTAGCCGAAGAGAAGGAGGTTCGGCAGGCGATTCCGGGGCTCTCCACGGATTCCCGCTCCGTCCGCGAAGGCCTCGGCATACTCCGAGAAGAACTCGATCGTCTCGAACGGCACGTTCTTGGCGAGCATCTCGTTCACCTGATCGACGGGCAGGTCGTCGAAGATCTCCGCGAACTCCCAGGCCATCTCTTCCGGCGTCATCTCGTCTCCAGGAAGCGGTCCGTATCGAGGATCTCGACGACGGGCTTCGTCAGGCCGTTGCGCGGTCCGTTTCGGGGCTCCGCTTCGAGCCCTCGGTCGGCTTCTTCTCGTCGACTTCCCACATGGGCTCTCGTCGACTTCTCGATTCACACGGGCCTCATCACGAGGACCACATCACAAGGGCCACATCAAGAGGGCCACACGGGCCGTCGAAGGGCTTCGGGCGGCATGCTCCCCGACATGCAGATCGGGTCCCGCGAGACGGCTCGATCGAAACGACGCGGGTCGAGGCGAGGCCGACTCGTCGTCGGCTCTCTCCGAACGCCGATCTTCACATCGGCGCCCTGGACTGTCAACCGAGAGGGCGTCCTTCGAGGCCCGGATTCAGGACTTAACAAGTCGATGGAGGTTGGATTCGCATCCGCGATGCGCGCGCGTCGCACGCCGCCTCGTTCGCGTTTCCTCAATCCACACGGGACGCCGCGCGGTGAGTTGCGCGTCGCCGCGCGCTCGGACCGGCAGCGGGCCTGCCGGGTCGAAGCGCAGAGGCACGATCCGATCTCCTGGACGCGCGCGAGGCGAGCGCGAGTCGAGGGCTAGCCGATCGCACCCGATGCCATCAGGTCGGCGACGAGCTCGGGATCGAGGGCCAGATCGTCGGTCAGAATCTCGAAGCTCTCGCCGCCGATCGGCGGCGCCGCGCTTCGCGGCCCGTTGTCGTAGCCGCTGATGCGGAACTGGTGGCCGGCGTAGGGCACGCGGCCCATCTCGGCATGATCGAGCGCGCGATGGAAGCGACGGTGGGCGAGCTGCGGATCGACGAGGAGGTCGCTGCTGCGCTGGACGTGGCCCGCCGGAACTCCGGCCGAGAGGAGGGTCTGCATGACCGTCCTCGGCTCACGCTCTCGCGTCCAGCGAGAGATCCCTGCATCGAGAAGGTCGTGGGCGGCGAGGCGGCCCTCGATCCCGTCGAGCTCCGGAGCGCGAGCCCACTCCGGATCTCCCAGAACGCCCCGCAAGACCTGCCAGTGGGCGTCGCTCTCGACGGCGATCGCACACCACTGGTCGTGGACCGCACAGGGATAGACGCCCTGCGGCGCCGCGTCGCGCGCCCGGTTGCCCGCCCGCTCCGTCCGCTCGCCGGTCGCCTGGCGCGCGATGATCTCGGGCGCCAGGAAGTGGAGCGCGGCCTCCATCTGGGCCAGGTCGATGTACTGCCCCTCGCCCGTGCGCCGTCGATGATCGATCGCGGCGAGCAGGGTCGCGGTCAGGAAGCGCGGCGCGACGGTATCGGTGTATGCGTTCCAGGGACCCACGGGCGGGCGATCCGGATGACCCGTGAGGGCCGTGAAGCCCGCGATCGCCGCGGCGTGGTAGCCATAGCCGGCGAGCGACGAGACGGGCCCGGTCTGGCCCATGAGGCAGGTGCTCACCATGATGACGCCGGGATTCACGGCCCGGGCGTCTTCGTAGCCGACCCCGAGCCGGCCGGCGGCTCCGGGTGTGAAGCTCTCGAGAATCACATCGGCCCACTCGAGCAGGCGGGGGGCGACCTCGGCCGCTCGCTCGTGCTTGAGATCGAGCGCCAGGCAGCGCTTCGACGTGTTGAACTCGCCGTAGAAATGCGATCGGTTCCAGCCGGGCTGATCGTCCTTGAAGGGACCCGAGGCCCGCAGGCCGTCACCGCGCGTCTGCGACTCGACTCGAATCACGTCGGCCCCGTGGTCGGCGAGATATTTGCCCGAGATCGGGCCCACGCCGACCCAGCTCAGGTCCGCGACCTTCAGGCCTTCGAAGGGGAGGCGGGATTCCTCCTCGGGAGCGCGCAACGGGATCCGCTGCCGAGGGCCGCGAGCGATCTCCTCGAGGATCTCGTCGGTCTGCTCGCCCAATCGGGGGGCCGGGCGTCGGATCTCGAAGGCGGCATGGGTCGAACGCGCGAACGGTCCGGGCGCCCGGACACGGGCTCCGTTGGGGAGCTCGATCTCGTGGAAGGCCTCGCGCGCGACGAGCTGCTCGAAGTCGAGCAGATCGTCGATCGTCTGGACCGGCGCGATCGTCTGCCCGACCTCGAGTCCGAGCTGGAAGAGCTCCCGCTTCGTGCGCGTCAGGAAGAAGCGATCGAAGACCTCGGAGAGCTCTTCGAAGGAGACCGCGAGCTCCCCGCGACCGAAGACACGGAGGTCGTAGGTCGTCCAGTCCTCGCGCTCTCCGAAGTCGGCGTCGACGATCCCGGCCTCGCGCATCGCCGGCTCGAGAGCGCGGTACATGCCGCCGATCGCCAGGGCGATCAGATGGCCGTCCTTGCAGGGATGCGCCAGGTTCAGACCGACGGCGCCCACCTGGAGCTGGGCCCCGGCGCGCTCGTAGTCGCGTCCGTTGATCGCGAAGGCCTCGCCCGCGTTCAGCAGGGTCCAGACCATCGCCGCCTGCGCCGAGACGTCGACGAAGACCCCCCGGCCGGTCGTCCGCATACGGGCGTGTCCGACGAGAGCGGCGACCGCGGCCTCGGCGCCCGCATGCCGCCAGACCTGGGGAACGCTGAGACGAACCGGCGGCGCGTCGGGATCTCCCTGGAGCGCGACGGGGCCGCCGAGCGCGGCGATCGTGAGGTCGGCCGCGGGCGCTTCGGCCATCGGTCCGTCCTGGCCGAAGGGGGTCGTGCGGACGTGGACGAGCTGCGGGTTGATCTCGAGGAGCCGCTCGAAGCCGAGCCCGGCCTCGTCGAGGAGGCTCGGTGGGCCGGAATCGAGCACGAAGTCGGCGCCCCGCACGAGCTCGATCAGGCTTCGCCGGCCGGGCTCCGTCTCGAGATCGAGCTCGATCGACCGCTTGCCCCGGTTGTAGGCCGTGAAGCTGAGGCTGCGCTCGGTCGGCGGGCCATCCGGAAGGAAGGGGCCGACGCGGCGAGCCGCGCTGCCGCCGGGCGGCTCGATGCGGACGACGTCGGCGCCCAGGTCGGCGAGCATCATGCCCGCGAGCTGTCCCCGAACGTCCGTCAGGTCGAGGACACGGTAGGGAGAGAGGAGGCGCATCGGCTGCGATCGGTCGCTGGGCGGGCGCCGGCGCTCAGGCGTCGGCCTTGAAGATTCGCTTCGTGAAGCGCCAGCCCTCCGGCGTCCGGACGAGCTCGTCCGTGTATCGGCCGGTCACGATCGGCTTGAAGCCGCCGTCGACGAGATAGCCGATCAGGAAGGCGGAGCCCCGGGCCTGGTCGCCTTCGCCGTCGAGCACGATGTTGCTCGCGTTGTGGCGCATGCCGGGCATGTTCTCGTGGGTCTGCTTCGCGAAGGCGGCGATCGCCTCGTGGCCCGTCTGGGCGCCCATTCCGCTGTCGAAGACGCCGTCGGCGACGAAGCAGCGGGCGAATCCGTCGCTGTCCCCGGTGTCGATGGCGGTGTTGTAGCGAGCGTAGAGCTGCAGCATCTCGATGGTGTCGTCGGTCGTCAGGCTCATGGACTCCTCGGGGCGCGGGGGATCCGCGGGTCGGGGATCCCGGAATGGATGCTCCAGACGGTATGGCATGGCGTTCGCTGCGCAACCGCCGTCGCGCTATACACCCGTCGAATCGTGGAGTCGGGGGCGGATCAATGGCGCGCAAGGAGCAGGAAGCGCAGGGCTCCCGAGAGGCCCGGGTGACGGGGGGCGCATCGGCCCGGGTCGGGATCGTGATGGGCTCGACCTCCGATTGGCCCACTCTCGCGCATGCCGCCGAGACCCTGGCCGCGCTGGAGGTCCCCTACGAGACCCGTGTGGTCTCGGCCCACCGCACGCCCGACCTGCTCTTCGAGTACGGCGAGAGTGCGGCGGAGCGCGGGCTCCGGGCCCTCATCGCGGGCGCCGGGGGAGCCGCTCATCTGCCGGGCATGCTGGCGGCGAAGACCTGGCTTCCGGTGCTGGGGGTTCCGGTCCAGAGCAAGGCCCTTCAGGGGCTCGACTCGCTCCTCTCGATCGTGCAGATGCCGGCCGGGATTCCGGTCGGGACGCTGGCGATCGGACGCGCGGGGGCCGTCAACGCCGCTCTTCTGGCCGCCGCGATGCTCGCGACGACGGACGCGGGGCTGCAGCGCCGACTCGAGGCCTGGCGGAGCGCTCAGACCGAGAAGGTGCTCGCCACCCCGGATCCCGCCGCCGCGGCCCTCGAGAGCGAGCGGGAAGCACAGGAACGCTAGTCGGCGCTCGGCCGGGCTCGACTCGGCTCGGAGCCGATGCGATCGCGGGTCGGTCTCGCGATTCGACGAGCATCGATTCAGGAGGCTCGGGCTCGATGAAGGTCGGTATTCTCGGCGGCGGGCAGCTCGGTCAGATGCTCGCTCGGGCGGCGAAGGATCTCGGCCTCGATCCGCTCGTCCTCGATCCCAAGCCCGACGCCGTGGCGGGGCGCGTGGCCGATCATCTCGCCGCGGACTTCGAGGACGAGGCGGCCCTCGCCGAGATGGCGACCTGCGACGTCGTGACCTACGAGTTCGAGAACGTCCCCGCGGCCAGCGTCGAGCGCCTCGCCCGAAGCGTCGAGGTCCATCCTTCGCCCGCCTCGCTCACCGCCTCGTGCGATCGGTGGATCGAGAAGAATCTCTTCCGAGAGCTCGGCATTCCCACCGCTCCCTTCGAGAACGTCGACTCCCGAGTCGCTCTCGATCGCGCCGTGGCGAAGCGGGGACTGCCCGCGATCCTGAAGACCCGACGCTTCGGCTACGACGGGAAGGGTCAGTCCGTGCTGCGCTCGGAGTCCGACGTGGCGAGCGCCTGGGAGAGGCTCGGAGATCAGGCGCCGCTCCTGCTCGAGGGCTTCGTTCCCTTCGATCGCGAGATCTCGCTGCTGGCCGTCCGCACTCGGGAGGGTCGGGTGGAGACGTGGTCGGCTGCGGAGAACTGGCATGTCGACGGCATCCTGCACGTCTCGCGCGCCCCGGCGGCCGAGCTGTCGCCCGTCCTCTTCGCGCGGGCGAGAGGCTGGGTGGAGTCCCTGATGACCCGTCTCGACTATGTCGGCGTGCTCGTCGTCGAGCTCTTCCAGACCGGCGACGAGCTGCTCGCCAACGAGATGGCCTGTCGGGTCCACAACTCGGGGCACTGGACGATCGAGGGCGCACAGACCAGTCAATTCGAGAACCACGTCCGCGCGGTCGCGGGGCTGCCGCTCGGGCCGACCGCATCGAAGGGCCATTCGGCGATGATCAACCTGGTCGGCAGCCTGCCGGATCTGGACGCGCTGGAGCCGGCCCCGGATCTCTTCGTGCACGTCTACGGCAAGTCGCCGGCTCCGGGTCGCAAGCTCGGCCACGTGACGCTCGTGGCCGATGATCGGGACGCTCTCGAGAGTCGGCTGCAGGAGGTGCTGGCTCGGGTCGGCGATCGCGGCGCCTCCTGACCCGTCGCTCGGCCGGGGTGGCGTCCGGCAGCGCTCCGACGCGCCGAGGGCGCCGAGAATGTGTAGAGGGGATCGGTTGGCCCGCGCGCCGCCCTTCTCGATCCACTCGATCTGCACGCGCGAACGGGATCGGAGGAATGATGCTCGAGTACGACCCCTTCTCTCCGGAAGCGATGTCGGATCCCCACCGCTTCTACCCGGAGCTGCGCGCCCACCATCCCCTCTACCGTCTCGAGGCCTACCATGGATGGGCCCTCTCGCGCTTCGAGCATTGCTTCGCGGTCCTTCAGGATCCCCGAAGATTCTCGGTCGTCGAAGGGCCACTCTTCGTCCGGGAGCAGGTCGTCGAGCCCTTCGAGGACGGGGCGATCCCGGCAGCGGACCCGGCGCGGAGCTTCTCGACCTGGGATCCGCCCGGGCACACCCGGATCCGGCGCGCGATGATGCCCCGATTCTCTCCGAAGGCGATCGCGGAGCTCGAGCCCGGAATGCGGGTGCTCGCGCAGACGCTGCTGGATCCGCTTCTCGACCGAGGGCGCTTCGACCTCGTGAGGGATCTCGCGGGACCCTTCGGCCTGGCCAATGCCAGTCGGGCTCTCGGCCTCTCCCTGGAGCCCGACGAGATCGGGCCGCTCTTCGCGAAGATCCAGCGCTCGACGGAGCGGGACCCGGGGCGGCCGGGCTTCACGCCGGCCGGCATGGCGGTTCAGGGCGAGATCCATCAGCTCATTCAGGATCGCGTGGCGAGGACCAGGCGATCGCGTCGGGTCGATGGCGCGGCGGCCGGCGACGTGATGACGGCGCTCCTGCGCTTCGAGATGGATGGACGGGGTCTCGGGGATGCCGAGCTCGCGACGCAGCTCGTGACGCTCCTGCTCGGCGCGGCCGAGACGATCCCGAAGGTGATCGCGGGCGGACTGCGGGAGATCGGTCGACAGCCCGGAGCCTGGCAGGCACTCGGCCGCGACCGCGCCCGGACTTCCGCGGTCTTCGAGGAGATGCTTCGGCATCAGGGTGTCCTTCAGCATGTCGGCCGGACGGCGCTCGAAGACGTCGATCTCGGCGACCAGCGCATCCGGCGTGGGGATCGGCTCTTCCTGCTGCTCCAGTCCGCCAATCGCGACGAGCGGGAGTTTCCGGACGGGGAGCGCTTCGACGTCCATCGAGAGCCGTCGCGCCATCTGGCGCTGGGCGTCGGCCGGCATCATTGCATCGGCTCCCATCTGGCTCGCCTGGAAGGCCGTGTCCTGCTCGAGGTCCTTCTGGACCGGGTGAGCGGGTTTCGGGTCGTGGAGAGCGGGCTGGAGCGTTCCGCCTCGGAGTTCCAGGTCGGCCATACCCGGCTTCCGATCGAGATCGAAGCAGGGGGCCGAGCCCCGTCCTGACGGGACCGCGCGCGAGGTTCCAATGAGATCCAGAGAGGAGAGGAACGCATGAGAGAGCTCACGCTCACGCCCTTCGTCCAGGGGCTCCGCTTCGGAGAGGCGCCCCGTTGGCACGATGGGCGTCTCTGGCTGTCGGACCAGACCGGTCGGCGGATCCATTCGGTCGGCGCGGACGGCGATCTGCGGGTCGAGTACGCGGTCGACTTCCAGCCTTCCGGACTCGGCTGGCTGCCCGACGGAAGGCTTCTCGTGGTCTCCATGCTCGATCATCGGCTGATGCGCGAAGACGGGCAGGGCGGCTTCGAGGTCGTGGCCGAGCTCGCTTCCTACTGCGGCGGGAAGCTGAACGACATGATCGTCGACGGCGAGGGACACGCGTTCGTCGGCAACATCGGCTTCGACGAAGAGGCCTTCGATCCCGATGCCCCGGATCCCACCCCGCCGACCACGGTCCTGGTTCGGGTGGATCCCGATGGCAGCCACCGCGTCGTGGCAGAGGACCTGGCCTGTCCCAACGGGATGGCCATCCTCGCGGGAGGCCGTACGCTGATCGTCGGTCAGAGCGCTTCGCCCGAGATCCTGGCCTTCGAGATCGACGAGCGCGGCGATCTCCGGGAGAGACGGGTCCATGCCCGGCTGCCGGGCGAGTTCGGTCCGGATGGGCTCTGCGTCGACGCAGAGGACGCCGTGTGGTCGGCGGATCCTCAGGGACAGGCCTTCGTGCGCGTGCGCCCGGACGGCGAGGTCACCCATCGCATCGATGCCGGGGGACGGGCAGCGATCGCCTGCGTGCTGGGTGGGCCGGATCGGAGGACCTTTCATGGCATCACGTGCTGGACCCTGAGCCACGCGGAGTCGCTCACGCGCCGGGGCGGATCGATCGAGACGGTCCGGGTCGACGTTCCGGGCGCGGGGCGACCCTAGAGGCGCCCGGGAGACCGCGCTCCGGCGCTCGCGGAGGGGGAGGGGGCGTCGGTGTCCCGTGCCGGTTCATGCGCCGCTGCCGATCGACCGGCGAGCCTGCCGAAGAAGCTCCCGTCGCCGATCGAGAGTCCGCTGGCATAGCTCCGGCCCTCCCGACAGAGACCGGACGTGCAGCGTCCGGCCGCGTACAGGCCTTCGATTCGGCTCGCGTCCGCGTCGAGGACCTCTCCGGTGGCGCGAGCCGCCAATCCTCCCAGCGTGAAGGCGCCGAAGATCGAGTGGCTGGCTCGGCAGTCGAGGGCGCCGAGCGGCGCCGCGGTGAGGGGCTTCAGATAGCGGGCCGCCTTGTGGAAGACCGGATCCTCTCCTCGCTCGGCCCATCGGTTGTAGGTCTCGACGGTCTGGACCAGGGCTCCCGGGGGCATGGAGAGGGCCTTCTCCAGCGCCTCGACCGTCTCCTCGACGGCGGCGAGCCGATGGGCGGCCTGCGTCCGCCCGTAGAGGTCGTCGTCGACGATCAGGTAGGCGACGCCGTCGGCCTTCCTGAGGATCGCGTCGCTGGTCCGGCCGAGATAGGAGTCCTCGTTCACGAAGCGTCGGCCCGCGCCGTCGACCAGGATGCCCTTCAGATGCGAGGCGGGCGGATAGTAGGCATTGAGGACGAGCCCCTCGCTCATGTGGATCGCTTCCGCCCCCGCGGCGAGCCCCATGCGGATCCCCGAGCCGTCGTCGCCCTCGGTTCCGACGCGATAGCGGCACTCCAGGAGATGAGGCGCATGACGAGCGACCATCTCCCGATCGAAGATGAACCCACCCGTGGCGAGGACGACTCCCCGCCTGGCCCTCACGAAGAAGGGCCGGCCCTCTCGCCGCGCGGCGATGCCGACCACACGGCCGCTCTCGTCGACGACGAGTCGGCTCGCGCGACACTCGTTCACGACGGTCGCTCCGGCGTCGCTCACGCCCCGGAGCACCGCCTCCATCAGGAATCCGCCGGCCTCCCCCTCCCGGGCGGGCTTGTGACCCCGCGGAACGGGGCGCGTGGCCGCGGCATGCGGCCAGGCCTCCTCGTTGCCGCTGAAGGTGAGACAATCATCCGTGAACGGATGGGTGGTCTTCTCCGCGATGAAGGTCTCCTTGAACTCGATGCCGAGCGAGCGGAACCACTCGAAGTGCTCGAGGCTGCCTTCGCAGTAGAGGCGGATGCGTTCCGGATCCGCCTGGGCGCCCGCCGCGAGCGTGACGAAGGCCTTCATGTCCTCGACGGAGTCCTCGAAGCCGCAGGCCTTCTGGATGGGTGTGCCGCCCCCGAAGTAGGTGATTCCGGTCGACAGCGCGGTGGCTCCTCCGCCGCGTGTCATCCGCTCGAGAACGAGCGTGTCGGCACCGGCGCGGGCGGCCTCGATGGCCGCCGCGCCCCCCGCGATGCCGAGCCCCACGACGACCACGTCGCGTCGCTCGTCCCAACGCGGGACGTCCTGCTCGGGAAGGACGCGACTCGTCGAGCGCGGGCTCACTCCGGCTCCGGCATGGAGTCCGCCATCTCTCGGAGCTTGTTCTTGGCGACCTTGTCGAGCGTGGCGACCGGGAACTCCTCGACGAGGTAGACCGCGCGCGGGACCTTGAAGTCGGCGAGCTTCTCCCTGCAGTGCGCGATGATCTGCGCGGCGAAGGCGTCGTCGTCCTCCGGAGCCCCGACGCCCTTGATCACGAAGGCCACGGGCACCATGTCGAGCATCTCGTGCGACCTCGCGACCACTGCGACGTCTCCGATTCCGCCGACCTGACGACAGCAATCCTCGACCTCGCGGGCCGACACGTTCTCGCCGCCGACCTTGAGAGAGTCCTTGTCGCGATCGCAGTAGAAGAAGCAGCCGCCCTCGCCGAGCCGGACGAGGTCGCCCGTCTTGAACCAGCCATCCTCCGTGAAGCTCCGGGCGTTGGCCTCCTCGTTGTCGTAGTACTCGAGGAAGAGCTGGATGCCCCGGGTGCCGCGGACCCAGAGCTCACCGATCTCGCCTTCCTCGCAGATCCGGTTCGCCTCGACGTCCATCACCAGGAACTCGTAGCCCGGAGTGGGCTGGCCCATCGTCCCCGTCGGGAAGGGCAGGCGGGGATCCGCGTGGATGGCGTGGATCACGGTCTCCGTCATGCCGTAGGCGGGCAGCACGCGCATCTTGAGCCAGCTCTCGAGCTCGGGCATGACCAGCCCGAAGACGCCGACCCGGACGCCGTGGTCCGGCACGGGCTGACCGGCCACCGCCTTGAAGACGAAGGGGATCAGCGAGACATGCGTCACCCCATGCTTCGCGATGACCTCCCAGAACCGGCTCGCCGAGAACTTCGGCTGCAGCACGACGGTCGCGCCGACACCGAGCGCGGTCCAGATCGACCAGCTCTGGGCGTTCACGTGGAAGAAGGGCAGGTAGATCAGATAGGTGTCGTCGCCCCGCATGTCGATGTTCAGCGGACCCACGCGGCTCGCCCACAACGCGTTCGCATGCGTATGCACGACCGCCTTCGGTCGAGACGTCGTCCCCGACGTGAACATGATTCCGACCGGAGCCATCGGGTCGGGCGCCCGCTCGGGGCAGGCGTCGGCGTCTCCGCGCAGCGAATCGAAGCCGGGCAGACCATGTGCCGACTGTGGCCCGGTCGCGGCCTCGCGTGTCAGGCCGATGCGCCCGAGACCTTGGGGTC
>CAYXLY010000069.1:11470-13502 GCA_964466005.1 uncultured Spirochaetaceae bacterium
CCTCGCCCGAGTTGTCCTCCGTGACGACGATCCACTCGAGCTGCTTCGCATGGGTCGCGACCAGATCCGCGTATTGCGGCTGGGTGATCGCGCCGACGCAGCCCACGTGCGAGGCGAAATACTCGACCTCCGGGCCGGCACTGCGCGTATTCGTGGTCACGCCGACGGCGCCGAGCTTGGCGCAGGCATACCACGCCAGCACCATCTCCGGGCAGTTGTCGCAGTGGATCAGGACCTTGTCACCCTTCGACACGCCTCGGCCCGCGAGCCCCGCCGCAATCTGCGTGATCTCGGTCTCGAATCGGGAGTAGGTCCAGCGCTGCTCCGGTCCGCTGCGCGGCTCCCAGATCAGGAAGGGATGGTCGGGCTTGTGCTTCGCCCAATGAGCGACCAGCCAGGAGAGGTCCTGGCCGGCGAATTGAAAGGAGTCGATCACGTGCGCGTCGAATGTTTCCGGCATGGGGAATGGCTCCTGCAACGAGGTTCGGCCGGGTATAGCCAAGCGAGCCCATGCAATCACGGGGGCGCAGGGCCGGTCGACTCGATGTGGTCACTCGACTTCGAATGGCCGGGAAGCACCCATACGCGGCGACCGTGCGACGAGCGTCGCCATGCTATGGTGCAAGCCGCTGAGCGTGCGCTCGCCGTGATGACCCCTGCGAGACGATCCGCTCTCGGATCCGCCGGATCCTCCATCCCAACCCGAAGGCCCATCAGAGGCCGGGGTCCGTAGAGACCCCCAGGAGCAAGACAGAAAAATGGCAATCAAGGAAGGTGACAAGATTCCGTCGGTCAAGATCAAGGCGACGGACATGTCTGATCTGACGACGGACGAGCTCTTCGAGGGCAAGAAGGTCGTGCTCTTCGCCGTTCCCGGCGCATTCACGCCGACCTGCTCCAACCAGCATCTCCCCGGCTATATCGAGCACGCAGACGCGATCCGGGCCAAGGGCGTCGACGACATCATCTGCATGTCGGTGAACGATGCCTTCGTGATGGGCGCGTGGGCCGACGACCGCGGCGCCGGGGACAAGGTGCGTCGCGTCGCCGACGGCAACGGCGACCTCACCAAAGCCCTCGGTCTCGAGATGGACGGCACGGGCATCGGCTTCGGTCTTCGCTCGCAGCGCTTCGCGGCGATCGTCGACGACGGCGTCGTCAAGAAGCTCGCCGTCGAAGAGCCCATGAAGTTCGAAGTGAGCTCTGCGGAGTCGATTCTCGAGGCGCTCTAGCCACGAAGCGCACGCAACGAGGGGAGTCTCCGGGAGTTGCGCGACGGGTGATGCACTGCTTCAGGGTGCCGCGCATGTCCGCGATCGGGAGCACGCTCGTGCGCGTGCGATGGCGTTCGAGCGGGTCTCGGGAAGCGGCCGGGCGCCCGGCCTTAGAGCCCCACGGAAACGCCGTATCGGCCCTGGACTGATACGGCGTTTCCTTCATTGTCTTTCAGGGCCATTCAGGGTGATACAGCCAGCTTTGGCCGGCATGTCTACCGCTTTGCGAGCTCTACGGGAAGCGTCGTGGGCCCCCGCAGGACCGTACCGGCGATGCCTACATCGGCGTTACCGGACAGCTCGAGATCCGGCAGCCGCTCGGAGAGGACGCGCAAGCTGACCTCCATCTCGCGTCGGGCGAGGTGGGAGCCCAGGCAGAAATGCAGGCCGTGGCCGAAGCTGAGGGACTCGCGCTCCTTGCGCCACGGATCGAAGCGCTCCGGATCGGCGAAGACCCGCTCGTCCCGGTTGGCCGAGGTGATGCCGAAGATCACCTCCGAGCCCGCCGGAATCTCGCAGTCCGCCCAGCGGACGTCCTTCGGCGCGAAGCGCGGCAGCAGCGCGGTCGGTCCCTCCCAGCGAAGCGCCTCCTGGACCACCCCGGGAATGCAGGCCGGGTCCTCGCGCACAGCCTGCCAGACCTCGCGATCACGCAGCACCGCGTAGAACATGCTGCCGAGTCCGCGATAGGTGGTATCTGCGCCGGCCGGGAAGAGCAGGCGGATGAACGAGTAGATCTCCTCGTCGTCGAGGCTCTC
>CAYXLY010000070.1:0-13464 GCA_964466005.1 uncultured Spirochaetaceae bacterium
GTCCTGGTCGGCGTCCTGCTCGCCGGAGGAGCGAGGGCCGACTGGAAGGCCTATGTCGCGGCGGACTTCGGCATCTCGACCTCCGGGGTCGACACCGACGGCCTCTTCGACACCGGTACGGGGACCTTCGACCTGAAGGGCATGGACGAGGACTCCTCCCCGCTGGTCGGCGGGGCAATCGGGCTCGAGGTCCCCATGAGCGAGATCCTGCCGCGTGAGTGGCTGCTCGACGTGCGGCTGCCCGATTGGCCGGTGCGCTTCGAGGTCGAGGGCGCGGGGCTTCGGGAGTACGAGTTCCGCACGATCGGTCTCGGGGGAGACGCCTTCTCGAGCGAGGTCGAGGCGACGACCTTCTTCTTCAATACCTGGCTCGACGTCCCGCTGCTCTCCGTCTACCGGCCCGTGCAGTACCTCTTCGGTCTCGGCCGCCAGCCCCGGGCGCGCCTCGCTCTCGAGCCCATGAGCCTCTATCTCGGTCTCGGGATCGGCTTCAGCAATCTCGAGTACAAGGGCACGGACAACCTGACCCGCATCTCCGACGACTTCATCGAGTTCGCCTGGAATGCCGGAGCGGGCATCAACTACCAGGTCACCGACCGCGTCGCGCTCGCCGCCGGCTATCGCTTCATCGGAGTGGAGGAGAACGACCCCTCGCTCGGTGGCAACGGCGTTCCGCCCGACCCGAACGCCTCGCTGGAGTTCGATCAGGAGATCCACGAGTTCCGGGCCACCGTGCGGGTGGCCGTCTTCGAGTTCCTGAGCCCCTGGCGATAGGGGGAGACCGGTCGACATGCCCCCTTCGCCTGCCCGTCTGCCCACGCCGCCGAGCGGCGCCGGCGCCTCCGCGGGGTACCGCAGGCGGAGCCCTCCTCCCGCGCGCGTAGCATCGGGTCGGACCCTCGGATAGCTTCTTCCCGTGACACCGCGCCGCTGTCTCCCCGCCCCCTCCGGACTCCCGTTCGGACGGCTCGCGCTCCTTCTCGTCCTCGGACTCCTCGGCCTCGCCGCGGGGTCGCCCGAGCCCGCTCGCGCCGCGACGGAGTCGCGACGGATCTCCCTGAACGTCCAGCGGACCGGGATCGACGAGATCGTGAAGCAGGTCGGGGAGGCGACCGGGCGCACGATCCTCTTCGACGAGCAGGTGCGCGGGATGGTCTCGATCGTCGCGAAGCGGCCCGTCGAGCTCGACGAGGCCTGGTCGATCCTCGACGCCTCGCTCTCGATGCTCGGCTACTCGCTGCTGCCCTCGACCGAGGGGACCTGGCGCATCGCGCCCGTGGCTGAGGCGGTCGGAGAGGCGCCCTTTCAGACGGCGGAGGTCCGGTCGGTCGGGGAGGCCGAGGATCGCTTCGTCACGGCGTTGATCCCGCTTCGGGTCGCCGATCCCGAGGCGGTGCTGGACGTGCTCTCGCCCCTGGCCGGCTCTCGCGTGACCCTGGTCCCGTTCGCCCGGACCCACAGCCTGATCGCGAGCGGCCCGGAGCGGGCCATCGCGCGGCTCACGACGATCGCCGACGAGCTCGACCGGATCGAGCAGAAGGCCCTGCGATTCCGGGTGCTCCGCCATCGAGACGTGGACGAGGTCGAGGCCTGGGTCGAGCGCTTTCTCGAGGCGGATCTCCTCTCGAGCCGCGAGCTCGAGGCCTGGTCCGATGCCCGGACCAACAGCTTCGTCTATCGCGGCTCGCCGGAGCAGGCGGAGCGCTTCGCGCGCCTGCTCGATCGACTCGATCGGCCGGTCGACGACGGAGGGGGCCAGGTCCGGGTCATGAAGGTCCTGCATCGGGACGCCGCAGACGTCGCGGAGCTGATCCTCTCGCTCTCGGAGTCCGGTGCGGCGCAGCCCGGCCGCGCGGCGGGCCTCCCGATCGGCGCCTCGGCGGGCGAGGCCACGACGACGATCCTCGAAGAGAACGAGTACTCGATCGCCGTCGACGAGGCGACGCGCTCGCTGGTGGTCCAGGCGGCGCCCGAGGTTCAGGAAGCGATCCGGGAGATGCTCGAGATCCTGGACCAGCCGCCCCAGCTGATCGCCGTCGACATCAAGGTCACCCAGGTCCTGACGCCGAGCCGCTTCACGCTCGGCGCCGCGTTGAACGTGCCGCTCTCGCCCGGGGACGACCTGGACGAGGTCGTGGCGCGGCTGATCAGCAATCCCGGCGGCGCCGGCCTGCTCGCGCAGCCCAATGCCCAGACCCCACTCTTCGCGCGCGTGACGCGCGACGCCGGCATTCCCTTCACGCTCGGTGGAGACGACGGCGTCGAGATCCCGATCGACGACACGGGCGTGATCGACGCCGGCGACTTCACGGCCCGCACCGAGGTCCTGATCGAGCCCAGCCTGGTGCTGACCGCCGGCGATCGCCACGAGATCTTCGTCGGCGACAACCTGCCGGTGCCGGTGACCGGGGATGCCGGTCTGGTCGAGGCCGTGAACGTGACGGGAGCGGTGCTCTCGCGCCAGACCAACATCGAGCGACGCGACGTGGGAACCCTGCTCGGCATCGAGGCGAGAGCCGGCAAGGTCGGCAAGATCCAGCTCGACCTCGAGATCGAGCTCTCGCAGCTCTCGCCCTCCCTCGCCGGAGACATCACCAGTGTCGGTCCCACCTTCACGGAGCGGAGTCTCACGGTGACGGCGAGACTCGACGACGGCGACGTCGCCACGATCGCGCTCGGCGAGGAGACCCAGACGACCCGGGTCCGCACGGGCGTTCCGTGGCTCTCCCGGCTGCCCTTCATCGGCTGGCTCTTCGGACGCTGGGTCGACGACGTGCAGGACTCGCGTCTGGCGATCTCCGTCCGCGCGCGACGCGTCGGCTCGCCCGCCGAGCGCGTCCTCCACTCGATCCGTCGCCGGCTCGCCTTCGAGCGTCGCAATGCCCGCGATCGCGAGATGCCGTCGATCTCGGCGACGGGGAGCCCCTTCGCCGTGCTGGTGACGACGCGGAGGCAGGAGGAGGACGCCCGTGCGATCTCGGAGGGCTTGATCCGTCGCGGGTACGCCTCGCAGGTCCATCGCTGGTCGCATGACGGCGCGACCCTCTTCGACGTCTACGTGACGGCGCTCGACTCGATGGCTGCGGCCGCCGAGGTCGCCGCCGGGCTCGCCGAGGACGGCTGGGCGGCGGACCTCATCGTGCTGCCGGTCCGCTCGTGAGCGTCCGGGAGGTCGGCGCCTTCGCGCGGATCGCCGTGCCGTGGAGCGCGCCCGACTGATCGACGACGAGGTGGGGCAGGGTCATCGCCTGCAGGAAGCCTCGACTCTCCGTCTCGGAGTGGAGCATCGCGATCGTCGAGGTGACGCCCGCGATCAGGCAGCGGTCGGCCACCACCGAGACGGCGGCCGGCCCGCCCCGGAAGCTCAGCCCCGAGCGCGGATCGAGCAGATGCGAGTAGCGGACGCCGTCGACGATCATGAAGCGCTCGTAGTCGCCGCTGGTGGCGAGTCCGCCTCCGGCCAGCGCGATGCGGGCGATGGCGCTCTCCGGGCGACGCGGATCGCGGATGCCGACCTGCCAGGGCCGTCCATCGGGATGGGGGCCGACGACCGCGAGATCGCCGCCGAGGTCGATGATCCCCGATCGCAGACCGCGCGCGCGGCAGAGCCCGGCCACGCGATCGGCGGCGTACTCCTTCACGAAGCCGCCGAAGTCGAGCTCCATGCCGGGTCGCGGCAGCACCAGACGCGGCCGCTCCCAGCGGAGCTTCGACCAGCCGACGAGCGCGCGGGCCGACTCGAGCGCCTCGGCCTCCGGCAGTCGCCCCGAGTCGAATCGCCAGACCCGGCGCAGCACGCCCGAGGTCGGATCGAACCGGCCTCCGCTCTCGCGATGCGCCGTCTCGGCGAAGTCGAGGAGAGCCGCCGTCTCGACATCGACCTCGAGGCCCCGCTCGTCGCCCGCGCTGCGGTTGATGCGGCTGGCGAGGCTGTCCTCGCGGTAGCGCGAGTACTTCCGCTCGAGGCGGAAGATCTCGCGCAGACAGGCCTCGACATGGGGACGGAGCGCGTCGCGTGATTCGCCCCAGAGCTGCAGCGAGCAGGGGCTCCCCATCGCGCGGACCTCGAAGCGCTCCAGACGCATCCTCAGAAGCGTCCGGTCAGGCTCACGGCGAAGATGTTGAAGCCGACCAGCCCGGGGGCCTCCTCGGCCTCCTTCACGTCGATGAACGCGAGATCTCCGTCCGAGAGGTAGCGCTCCCAGGAGAGGGCTGCGATCAGGTCGAGCCCGCCCCAGATCGGCAGGTCCTCGACCTCGGCCTCCGCCTTGATCCGCCAGGAGACCGCACCGTAGGGCGAGAGCCGGAAGTCGCTCGAGCGCTCGTCCGGGATGACGCCGTCGGCCAGCAGCGGCGTATAGAAGTCGGTCTTGCTCTGCGAGTAGTAGCGCAGGCTCGGGGTGATCGTGAGCCAGTTCATGAGGCTCTGGTACCAGGCCAGCTCGAAGGTATGGGAGGTGGAGCTCCAGCTGTCGGTGTAGAAGCGATAGTCGGCGTGGATCGAGGCGGTGATGGGCTCGATGTGGTGGCGATAGCGGAGCAGGATGCTGACCTGGTCCTTCGTGTCGGGTCGCTCGTCGCTCAGCAGCCCCGAGCCGCCATTCACCTCCTGGATCGCCTTGTAGGGGTCGCTCAGGTAGCCGTCGGAATGCTTGTAGTTCAGCGTGATCTGAGCGGTCGAGGCCCGCGTCAGGACCTGGGAGAGGCCGGCGAAGAGGTCGACGCTCCACTTCTCCTCCTCCTCGGGACGGATCGTGGGGAAGAGGTCGGCATCGGTCGGCTCGATCCAGTCGTAGGAGAAGCCGCCGGAGAACGAGAGGGTCGTGTTCTTGTCGGCGAAGCTGCGCTCGGTCCCGAGCCCGAAGTTGAAGGACGCATAATCCTGCTCGAGCGAGAAGCCGCTGCGGAAGGAGTCCTTGCCGTCCTCGAGGTAGAAGTCGATGTCGGCCTGGAGATCGAATCGGCGATCCTCGATCGTCGCCCCGCTCATCACCTGGAGGGCCTCGCCGCTCGGCCCCGACTGCACGAACCAGGGCGACGCCCCGCTCATCTCCTCGTAGAGCAGGTCGATGCCGATGTCGGTCCGCTCGCTCGTCGGGATGTCGAAGCGCATCTGACCGGTGAAGACCTCGTAGCGCTCGCGGGACCCGGAGCCGTCGTCGAGGAATTTGCCCGGGGAGAGGTTGTCCTCTTTGTAGTAGCTGAAGGCCGCGGATCCCGTGGCCTGCTCGATCGGCGCGTCGGCCCGCGCCGAGCCGGCGATCCCGGGCAGCGCGAGCGCGCTCGAGGTGAGGGCCGTCAGCGTGCGACCCGGCCGCAGCGAGCCGATCGGGCCGGCCGGGTCGATCCCGGAGTCATCGACCCCCGAGCCGGCCGCCGTGACGTCGTGCACGTCGCCGATCTGCGCTCGCGGCGCGTCGCCCCTCTGCGTCATCTCTCGCTTCTCCCCTGATCGCCGCGCGATCAGTTGCAGCCGCAGCCGCCCCCGCCCGCGCTGCCGCCAGGCATCGAGGCTTCTTTGCTGAAGTAGACGTGCGACTCGCGAGCGGCCTCCAGGGCATCGGGCTCCCAGCCCATGTCCCGCCGAGCCAGCAGGTCCCGCTCCCAGGGCTTCACGCGCGCACAGCCCGAGCCCGCCAGCGCGACGAGGAGAAGAAGCAGCAGCAGACCGGCGACCGGGCCGGAGCCTCGAGATCTTCGTTCCATCTCAGTCTCCTCCGAGCAGGCGGCGGATCTCGCGTCGGAGGTCGTCGCCGTCCCCCCGCTTGAATCCGCGGTGGACATGACGGATCACGCCGTCGCCGTCGATCAGATAGGAGGTCGGCATCGTGTCGACGCCGAACTGGCTCGGGAGCCGTCCCTTCGGATCGTGGGCGCTCGGATAGCCGATCGGGTTCTTCTCGAGGAAGCGCAGCGCCTTCTTCGGATCCGGGTCGAGGTTCACGGCGATGACCTGGAAGCGGTCGGCCGGCAGCGCCTCGCGCATGCGCTCGATCTCGGGAATCGCCGTCAGGCAGGGGGCGCACCACGACGCCCAGAAGTCGAGGTAGACGATCTTTCCGCGATGGCGGGAGAGCTCGACCGTCCCGCCGCCGCCCAGCGCGGGCGCGGCGAAGTCGGGGGCGCGATCGCCGGCCTCGAGCGCGGCGGCCGGCAGGGGGGCGACCAGCAGCAGCGACTGCACCGAGAGGACCGACAGCATCGAGAGGAGCGAGCGCCGGGCTGCATTCATCGGGCGGTGGAAGGCGTTGAATCTTCTCAAGAGCTCTTCTCCCTGTCTCTGTCTCTCATCGGATGAGCGGCGGATCTCTCTCCGGATCTCTCACCGCATCGTCGGTCGGAGCGTCCACCGGAGCGTCCATCCACCCCGGAGCGTCGAGCGGGCGGCGGGCGAACGGCTCCGTCGGCGCGCTCCGTCCGAGGCTGCATCGTCTCTTCGGCGAGCAGCTTTGAGGAAAATGTGACGGCGGATGCGGAAGCCTCGCGGTAGGGACGATGGCTGGATCGGGGCGGCCCGGGGCCTCTAGGCTAGAGCCGGCCCGTCCGGCTCGGCGGATCGAGGGCCGCGAGCACCTCGCGCTGGCTCAGCAGCTCGGACAGGATCTGCGGGCTCGCGGGCGCCTCGGGGCTGTAGACGAGATAGAGCGGGACGCCCGCGCGTCCGAACCGGGCGAGCTCGCGCTGGATCGCCTCGTCGCGCTGGGTCCAGTCCGCCTTGAAGAGCGCATAGCCCCGCTCGCGCAGGGCCCCTCGGATGGCCTCGCGCTCGAGCACGGTCCGCTCGTTCACCTGGCAGGTGAGGCACCAGTCTGCGGTGAAGACGACGAAGCTCGGCCTCCCGACCCGGAGCGCCTCGGCCACCGCGGCCTGGGACCAGGGCTGCCAGCCGTCCTCCGACGTCGAGGCCCCCTCCGTGCCCTCCGTGCCCGCCGCCCCCGCCTCGAGGGCGGCGGCCCGACCGGCGCCCGGATCCGGACGGAGCTCGATCGTGTTCAGCCCGAACAGCGACAGGCCCAGGAGACCGGTCGCACCGGCTCGTCCCAGCCAGACGCTCCGCAGCGGCTGGAGCTGGCCGAATCCCCAGAGCAGGAAGGCCAGGCAGAGCAGCGCGGCGAGAGTCTCGATCACGGCCCGGACGCCGCCGCTCTGCCCGAGGACCCAGAGCAGCCAGAGCGTCGTGGCCAGCAGGCTGAAGCCGAGTCCGGCGCGGAGCTTCAGCATCCAGGGGCCCGAGCGCGGGATGAAGCGGGCGAGCCCGGGAGAGAAGCTGACGGCCAGGAAGGGCGACGCCAGGCCGAGCCCGATGGCGAGGAAGATCGAGAGGATGCCCGCTCCCGAGCTGGCGAAGGCGAAGCCGACCGCGGTCCCCAGGAAGGGCGCCGTACAGGGCGTGGCGAGCACCACCGCCAGCAGCCCCTCGAAGACCGAGCGTCGGATCCCCGACGCCTCCTGGCCCAGCCCGGCGAGCCGGCCCTGGCCGAGCTCGATCTCGAAGACGCCGAACAGGTTCAGGGCGAAGGCCACGACCACCGCGCTGATCGCTGCGACGAAGAGGGGCTCCTGGAACTGGAAGCCCCAGCCGACCGAGTGGCCCGCGGCGCGCAGGCCGACCACGACGCTGGCCAGGATCGCCATCGAGCCGAGCACGCCCAGCGTGTAGGCGAGCCCCTGGAGCCGGACCTCCCGGCGATCCCTCTGCGCCAGGTCGGCGACCGCCACCACCTTGATCGCGAGCACCGGCAGCACGCAGGGCATGCCGTTCAGAATGAGGCCGCCGAGCAGCGCGAGCAGGAAGATCCGGGCCCAGCGACCGATGGCGCCCGCCTCGGGGAGCCCCGCCTTCGCCTCGGCCGGCGCGATCGGAAGATCGACCTCGACGGCGCGCGAGCCGCCCTGCGGATCGCGGAGGGTGACCACCCCCTGCAGGCGATCGATCGGAGCGCCGTCGCCGGGCTCGCTGCCGTCGCCGATCCGGAGCGCCGCGATCTCCAGCGTGAAGTCCTCGCCGGAGTCGGTCGCGGAGACGAGTCGCGCGCCGGAGAGCTCGAGGGGGTCTGCGTGGAGAGGGGCGAAGAGTGGAGCGTCGGAGGCGGAGGGCGCTCGGGGACAGACCGCGTCGAAGTCCGGTCGCTTCCTCCATGTGATGTCGCCTCCGGGGGGCCGCGGCGCGTCGTCGGGCGCGGCCGGCACGGCGCCGGGGCCGCGCGGAGGCCCGTTCGGGCAGGATCGGATCGAGAGCAGGATGCGTCCGGTCTCGTCGGCCCCGGGCGCGGCGTCCGCCCAGCGTGCCTCGGCCTCGAGGCCGAGCGCCGCGCTGGGCGTCGGGGTCTGCCGGAGGGCCTCGGTGAAGGCGGCGTCGAGACCCGCCTGCTCGGCCGCGGGCAGGCCCGGCTCGAGGGGCGTCGAGAGGGAGAAGGAGGCCGGCACGCACTCGGTGCGACAGAGAAGGACGTCGGCCTCGACGCGGACGTGCCCGGCTCCGTCCTCCGGTCCCTCGAGCGGAGCGCCCAGCAGGACGCGCCCCTCGTAGCCATAGGTGGTGAAGAGCCCGTCGGCCTCCTCGAAGACGCGCGGCGCCGGCCAGGCGATCTCCCCCACGATCCGGCCGGGGGCCGCGAAGTCGAGGCGCGGGGCGATGCCGGTATCGCCGGGATGGCGCCAGTAGAGATGCCAGCCCGGGGCCATCTCGAAGAGCACGCCGACCCGTCGCGGGCCCCGTCGTGGGCGACTGGCGTCGTGGCCGTCGCCTTCCGCGCGACCCACGACGAGCCGCGCCTCGAGCTGCGCCTCGCCCTCCTCGATCAGCGCCCGGGCGAGGGCCTCGTCGGGGACGGAGGGAGCGAGAGAGGTCCGCTTCGCATCCCCGGCCGTCGCGGCGGCCTCCGGACCGGACCGGGCTGCCGTGATCCCCGGCGAGAGCGTCGACAGCGCGAGCCCGACCGCGAGCATCGCGACGCCGCTCGCCCCCGCCCGCCCGGGCGTCGCCCGCTTCCGGACCGTCGCCGGCCTCACGCGCGCCCGGTCCAGGGGCGCCGACCCCGGCGCCGACCTCAGGGCCGAGGAAGTTCGGATCAGGAGCGCCGGGAGACGGGAAGCCGGCATCCGAACCGATCGCATCAGGGAGAAGAGGGAGCACGGGGGGAGGCTTCGCATCGGGTCTTCCTGGGAGGTCCGAGGGGTCGGGCTGAGCGCGGGCCGAGTGCGGGCCGAGCGCCCCGCCCAGGCTATCGGCCCGCCGCGGGCTCGAACCTTTGGTGATTTCGCACGCGCCGGGCTCGAAGAACGTGATCCCGGTCCCACTCGTCCGTCTGGCCCGTCTGGCCCGCCCGGTCAGCACGGCCCACCTGGTTCACCGGGTCCGCCCGGCCGCCTGGGCCCCGCCGCCGCGCCGGTCGCCATGGCCGCCATGGCCCCCACGGTCCGGGACCCAGGAGAGCCAGGTCCGGAGGCCGCGACCCGTCTCGCGCCCGCCTCGGTGGTTCTCCCGCGTGCAGGACTCCGGCAATCGACCGTTCTCACGATTAAATGATGCGAAAGACACCCAACTTCGTGAGCCCGATCACCGAGAAGGAGAGGGCCGGACCGATTCATGGACGTGAGCCGGTATCCGACCGCGGCGAAGCGTTCGGAATGCGATCCGGTCCGGCCGCCGGTCGGGCAGAGACGAGGTCCAGTCGAGATGGCCAAGACGATGAAACGGAGTCGGGTCGCGGGAGTCGCAGCCGGACTGGTCCTGGGCGTGCTCGCCGCCGCGAGTGCGTCCGCCCAGATGGACGACATCGACCGCGCGCGTCGCATGCACGATCGGCTGGCCGGCGTGCCTCCGGACGAGGACACGTTGGAGGCGATGGCGACCCGGATCGGCAACGGCCGGCCCGACCTCGCGGCCGAGATCGCGATGAGTCATCCCGCCTTCTACAACGTCTCGCTCAAGAACTTCGTCACGCCCTGGACGAACGAGGAGCAGACGGTCTTCGAGCCGCTCAACGACTACACGGCGACCGTGATCGGCATGATCCGCGACGACGTGCCCTTCGATCTCGTCCTCTCCGGGGACATCGCGTACACGGGCGCCAACAACCTCGTCAGCCCGAACTACCAGCAGACGAGCAACGACCACTACGAGGCGCTCGAGGCCGCCGGGATCGACCTCTCCGACGAGACGCTGCTCGTCCGCCGCGAGCAATCGAGGCTGCCGGGCTCGCAGCTCTCGTCGAGCGATGCCGCCGGCGTGATCACGACCCGACAGGCGGCGAAGGCCTTCTTCTCCGCCGGGACGAACCGCGCCATGTGGCGGTTCACGTCGATCAACTTCCTCTGTCGCGACCTGGAGCAGATGAACGACATCACCCGTCCAGGAGACCGGATCCGGCAGGACGTGACCCGCAGCCCCGGCGGCGACAGCGAGATCTTCCTCAACACCTGCTTCGGCTGCCATAGCGGCCTGGACGCTCTCGCGGGCGCCTACGCCTACTACGACTGGGACGAGGACCAGGAGCGCCTCGTCCACACCCCGGGTGTCGTCCAGGACAAGTACCTGCTGAACGGGAACACCTTCCCCTTCGGCTTCGCGACGACCGACAACAGCTGGATCAACTACTGGCGTGAAGGCCAGAACGCGACGCTCGGCTGGCGGGGCACGACCGACCGGGGCTTCGGCGCGAAGAGCCTGGGCGCCGAGATCGCGAGCTCCCGGGCGTTCTCGATCTGTCAGGTCGAGAAGGTCTTCGAGCACGTCTGCTTCCGGCCTCCGAAGAGCCAGAGCGATCGGGACGCGATCGAGACGATCGCCGACGAGTTCGAGGCGGATGGCCTCTACCGGATGAAGGGCGTGTTCGCGGCCGTCGCCGAACATTGCATGGACGATTGATTCACGGTCGCCGGGACCGGGAATGCGAGACCGACGCGCCGAGGCGTCGGCACCAGATGACGACCGCGAGGGATCAGGGGTTCATCCGATGAAAGCTTTCGACCTCCCTGCCAGCTCCGTTCCGGCCCGACGTCGCCCGGGCACCGACCCGGCGTGGGTCGTGCTGCTCTGCGTCCTCGCGCTCGCATCGCTCGCGTGCGGCGACTACGGGGGCTCGAGCACGAACGGATCCGTCGTGGCCAGCTCCTTCGGGACGGGCCTGCCCGACGGCCTCTCGGTCGCCGAGCAGGTCACGAGCTTCGAGACGACGGTCTATCCGGTCCTGCGGACGAACTGCGCCTCGTGCCATTCGGGGAGCGGGCCCGGATCGCCGCGCATCGCGGACCCCGACTCCGCGACCGCGTGGTCCGCGGTGGTGGACAACCAGAAGGTGAACTTCTCCGATCCCGCCGCCTCCCGCCTCGTGCGGCGCCTCGCCTCGGACTTCCATCATTGCTGGTCCGACTGCGGCAGCGACGCCGGCGAGATGCTGGCCCAGATCCTGGCCTGGCAGAGCGCGATCGAGTCGAGCGGGAGCAGCACGGGCGGCGTCGACGTGGCAGACCTCACCAGCGACACGCGTCGGGTCTCGGACGGCTTCGAGGAGGAGGGCAACGAGCGCTTCAACGAGGGGATCATCGCGCGCTGGGACTTCAAGGAGGGTTCGGGGACGACGGCCTTCGACACGAGCGGCGTGGCTCCGGCGATGGATCTCGAGCTCGAGGGGCCGGAGCTGATGTCGGCGCACGGTATCCGCGTGACCGAGGGCCGGGCCATCGCCACGGCCGAGGCGAGCCGCAAGCTCTACGACCGGATCGCTTCGGTCGACGGCGGCTCGCAGGCCTACACGGTCGAGGCCTGGATCGCGAACGCGAACATCACACAGGAAGGCCCCGCTCGGATCATCACCTACTCCCGGAACACGGGCAATCGGAACTTCATGCTGGGGCAGGTCGCCTATCAGTACATCCTGCGCAACCGGGCCTTCCTCGAGGACTCGAACAACAATGGCGGACCCGACATGGCGACCTACGCGGTCGACCAGGACGCGCAGGCGACCCTCCAGCACGTCGTCATGACCTACGACCAGGTCCATGGCCGTCGCATCTTCGTCGATGGACGCTGGACCGAGGACGTCGACGAGCTTCCGGCGGGTCGACTCTGGAACTGGAATCCGGGCTATCGCCTGGTCCTCGGCAACGAGGCCTCGAACAATCGCCAATGGCTCGGCCAGATCCGCTTCGCCGCGATCTACGACCGATCGCTGAACCCGACCGCCATCCGCCAGAACTTCGAGGCCGGCATCGGCAAGCGGGTCACGCTGGCCTTCGACGTCTCGGAGTGGACCGGAGGCAGCTCGCGCATCGAGTTCGCGCTGACCGAGCTCGACCGCTTCAGCTACCTCTTCTGCTCCCCGACCTTCGTGACCGACGGGAGCTCGCCGATCCGGATCCAGAACATGCGGATCTCGATCAACGGGCTGATCCCCGTGTCCGGGCAGGGCTTCACGCAGATGGACGCGCTCGTCACGAGCGGTCGACAGCTGCTCTCGCGCCAATGCTCGGTGATCGGCGGCCTGACGGACCCGGCGACGGACACCTTCCAGCTCGCCTTCGAGCGACTGGGCGTCTTCCAGGACCCGATCGTCTCGGGCCCGGTCCCCGAGCCCGGCGTCGAGGACTTCGGTGATCCGGTCCCCGTGCTCGGGGTGCGCAGCTTCGGTCGGGTGAACGCGTCGATGGCGACCCTCACCGGCGTCGACCCGCTGACGGGCGACATTCCGGCGACCTTCGAGGAGCTGCTGCAGCAGCTGCCCGCCTCGACCGACATGCGGAGCTTCGTGTCGGCCAACCAGGTCGGCATCGCGAAGCTGGGGATCGAGTACTGCGACGCCCTGGTGGGGACCGCGGACCCGGCGACGCACGCCCGGCGCGACGCCTTCTTCCCCGGCGCGGCGAGCTTCGCCTGGGATCAGCCGCCGGCGACGGCCTTCGCGAGCCCGGTCGACGTGGACCTCGTCACCGATCCGCTGCTCGATCGAGCCGTCGGCGCCGGGCTCCGCGGGGACGTCGGCGGGCTGCCGGCGCGGGACCAGGTCGAGGCGATCCTCGATCAGCTGGTCCTCGATCTCTCGGCGAGCTGTGGCGGAGCGGGCGAGCCGCCCTGCGACGGCGACTACACGAAGAGCATCGTCAAGGGGCTCTGCACGGCGGTCCTGGCGAGCGGCCCGGTCACCATCCACTGAGCTCGGAGCGGAGGCCGGCCGCGGAGCCGCCGCTCCGGGGGCCGGACTTCGACGACGGGGCAGAGGCCCCTCCATCCTCTTCGAGAGGGAGACAAGCAGATGACGCATCGAAAAGGGACCGAGACCGACGCGCCCTATCTCCACCCGGGTCATCCGCGCCCGATCACCCGACGCGAGCTCCTCGGCCAGGGCTTCCTCGCCGGGGCGGCCTGGGTGACGGCGCCTTCGATCCTCTCGATGCTGGGCGCGCGCAGCGCGAGCGCACAGGCCAGCTGCTCGCTCACCGGAGCGGGCGCCGGGAAGGTGCCCT
>CAYXLY010000071.1:0-13424 GCA_964466005.1 uncultured Spirochaetaceae bacterium
CTTCATTCTGATTGCAATTCTCACGCCTACTCAGCCGCCGCTCTTCGCAGACCGAACGTCCTTTGTACAAAGAGCCCTGTCGATCGGGGCCACAGTCGCCGGCAAGCTCGGGGAGGACGCCGATGGACCGTGTCTGGCTTCCCGCCTTGGCATGTCTCTTGTAACGCTCTCACGACTATCGAAGATCGAAGATGAATGAGTGGAATCGAGAAGGAAGCCCGACACGTCATGCGCTCCGTCGACGAGAGAGACATCCAGACCATCCTCGTGCCCTATGACTTCTCTGCGCATGCGGCTGCGGCATTGCGAAGCGCCGCGGAGCTCGCCGAGCAGCTCTCGGCCCGGCTTCATCTTCTCCATGTCCTCGAGGAGCCGACCGTGACCTACCCCTCCGTGGCCACCGGGGTGGTGACTCCGGGTGGGCTTCCGGTCGAGATCCGGGACAGCGCTCAGGCCGCACTGGAGGAGATCGCGAGCGGGATCGAGGCGGGCGCCGAGCCGGTGACCGCCCGGGTCATCGAGGCGCCCTCGGTGGCCCCAGGCATCCTGGAGCTCGCGCGAGAGATCGAGGCCGACCTGATCGTCATGGGAACCCACGGTCGAACCGGCATGCAGCACGCCTTCCTGGGCAGCGTCGCCGAGCGCACCCTGAGACAGGCCGAATGTCCGGTGCTCACCCTCAGACCCCCGGACCCGGTCGAGGCCGCGGCCGTCGCGGAGCAAGGAGCTTGAGCGATTCGAGGCGACAGCCGGAGCCGGACGAGAGCCCGTCCCTCTCCCGCGCTCCACATGTCCGACGCGGGTGGCTCACTCGCCTCCTCGAGCACTGGATCCCGCGCGCGTGGAGGTCGTCGACCGTCCCTTCACCGAGCCTCTCCAGTCGCCGACGCGAGGGCGAGCGACCGGTCATCGAGGGCCGCCAGCTCCAGGCCCCTCCCGCCGGCCGGGAAGGAAAGATCACACGCTCCGCGGATCGGGCCTCCGCGGCGGCCGAAGACGAGAGCCCTTGAGGAGAAGCGCATGGACCTCTTCCGAATCCTCATCGCGATCCTGCTGCCGCCTCTCGGCGTCTTTCTCCAGGTCGGCCTCGGCGGACAGTTCTGGCTGAACATCCTGCTCACGCTCCTCGGCTACATCCCGGGAATCGTGCATGCCGTCTGGATCATCGCCACCCGGGGTCCGTAAGAGCCAGCCGCGTGCTGGCCGGACTCGAGACCGATGTCCGACGCACGACGCCTGGCACCTGGCACCTGGCACCTGGCACCTGGCACCTGGCACAAGATAGGAGGGGAAGGATGACGAACGAATCCGAGACCTTGTGGCCGGCCGAGCTCCAGCCGGCCCTTCCCATGGATCGACTCCTTCGGGAGGAAGAGCCGGGCGCCGAGGCGATCCCCTTCGACGCGGTCTTCGTGGGCGGCGGTCCGGCCGGGCTGGCGGGCGCGATCGCGTTGGCTCAACGCGCCCGCGCGAGTCGGGACGAGAGACTCCGCAACCTCGAGATCGGCGTGATCGAGAAGGCGCAGATGCTGGGCGAGCATTGTCTGTCGGGAGCCGTGGTGAACCCGCGCTCCTTGAAGACGCTCTTTCCCGAGACGAAGATCGACGACTTCCCCTTCCGACGTCCCGCAGAGCCCGATCGGGTCTACCTGCTCGGAAGCAGGCATCATCTGCGGCTGCCCACGCCCCCCACGATGCGCAATCGGGGAAACTACGTGGCCTCGATCTGCGAGATCGTCCGATGGCTCGGAGAGCGGGCCGAGGAGCTCGGGGTCCACCTGCTCACGGGGTTCGCGGCCGAGGCCCTGCTGATCGGTGAGGGCCGTGTCCGGGGGCTGCGTACGACCGCCGCCGGCCTCGATCGCCGAGGCGAGCCCGGTCCGAGCTACCTGCCGCCCACGGACATCGCCGCCCAGGTCACGGTCCTGGCGGAAGGCTGTCGCGGCGCCCTCACCCAGGCCTGGCAGGCCTGGCAGTCGACGCGCTCCCCCAATCCCCAGATCTACGCACTCGGCGTCAAGGAGCTGTGGCGGGTCGAGAGGGCGCCGGAGGGTGTCGTGCACACCCTGGGCTGGCCGCTCCCGAAGGAGGTCTTCGGAGGCAGCTTCCTCTACCCGATGGGGGATGACCTCGTCGCGCTGGGCCTGGTCGCCGGACTCGACTATCCGGACGCCGGCTTCGACGTGCACGAACGACTCCAGACGCTGAAGGATCATCCTCTTCTCCGACGCCATCTCCGCAATGGCGAGCTCCTCGAGTGGGGCGCGAAGACGATTCCAGAGGGAGGCTTCCACTCGATCCCGGATCGACTGGTGAGCGACGGACTGATGGTCGTGGGCGACAGCGCGGGACTGGTCGACGTGCCCTCCCTGAAAGGCATCCACCATGCGATCGAGTCCGGCCGGCTCGCTGCGGAGGCGGGGTTCGAGGCGCTGGAGAAGAAGGACTGCTCCGCCGGATCTCTGGCGCGCTACGACTCGGCCCTCCGCAGCAGCTTCGTGGCGGAAGAACTCTTCAAGACCCGCAACATGCGTCTCGCCTTCAAGAAGGGGTTCTTTCGCGGGGGCGCCCTGGCCGCGCTGATGACGCTCACCGGAGGCCGCTTCCCGGGAGCCCGGATTCCGGTCGTCCCCGACGCAGAGGAGCCCCGCCGCGCCTTCCCGCAGGCGGCGCCGTCCCGCCCCGGCGTGAAGGGCGACAGGCTGGGCGTCAGCAAGGTCGACGGCGTCTTCCGCTCGGGCAACCAGACGCGGGACGACATCCCGTCCCATCTGCTCGTCCCCGACGAGGTCTCACCGGAGCTCGCCTCCTTCTACAGCGCGATGTGTCCCGCCGGCGTCTACGAGCGCGAAGGCGAACGTCTCGTCGTGAACGCCCCCAACTGCATCGATTGCAAGACGACGGACGTGCTCGGCCCGCGCTGGCTGCCTCGCGAAGGCGGAACCGGGCCTCGATACCGGCGCATGTAGAGGTTCGCTCAGCGGCTCCGCTCGTGACCGACGACCCGCACGGGAGCGTCGACGCCGTTCACGGCGATGTCGAGCTCGGCCAGCAGAGCGCAGAGCTGCTCCAGGCGCTCCGCACCGAGCTCGGCGGCGAAGGCCTCCGTGATCTCATGGGTGATCTCGTCGATGTCGCGAATCAGCTCGAGCCCCCGGCGTGAGAAGACCACTCGCCGGGCACGTCCATCGGCAGGATCCGGAACCCGGTCGACGTAGCCGACCTCTTCGAGCTCCGAGACGAGCTGGCCCGTGCGCTGCAGGGTGACCCGAAGCCGCGCGGCGAGCTCCGAGATCCGCAGGCCTTCGGGGGGAAGATTCGGCACGACCTGGGCGGTCGAGGGACGCAGATCGTGCCCGCGCTCGATCAGCCCCGCGCGCATGCGCAGCCTCATCGCCGTCGACAGCCCGATCAGATGCCGGCTCATGCGGCGTACGGGATCCTCCACCGACTCGCTCTCCACGCTGGGCTCCATCGTCAACCGCCACGTCCCTCCCGGATCCTCGACTTCCCGAGCGCCGGAGCCCGACGAGCGTCTCCACCCGCCCGCCGGTCGGCCCGGGAAGTCGGGAGCCTTCCCGTCGGCCTTCCGCGGTCCGTCGGCGCAGTCCGCAGTCCGCAGTCCGCAGTCCGCGAGGCAACTCCTGCCTTGCCAATATAGCAAAGTCTGTTTAGTATTTTCCCCGACCCAGGGATACGAGGAGCCCGTCCTTGTCGAGCCTTCCGGAGACGCCCTCTTCCGTCGCGCAGAGCGGGATCTGCCGCGCAGCCTGGTCCATCGACGTGAGCCGGGCCGTGCCGCTCCCTGGGCGCTTCGAGATCGCCGTCGACGTGATCGCACCGTCGGACCTGTCTCCCTCCGCTCAGGTCGTCGTGCTCGCCTGCATTCCGGGCGGCTTCCTCTCCCGCCGCTACTTCGATCTCGAGGTCGACGGCGATCGCCGCTACAGCTTCGCGGAGGCCATGGCCCGCCGCGGCTTCGTCACGCTGGCCTTCGACTCGCTCGGGGTCGGCGACAGCTCGAAGCCCGAGCCCGTCGAGCGCGGCTATGCGCTGGGCGTCGAGGCGATCGCCCGGGCGAATCAGGCGGCGCTGGCCGGGGCGCTCCGTCGTCTGGCCGGGGGCGATCCCGCGAGCCGCGTGCCCCCGCTCGTCCCCGTCGCCTCGGTCGGCATCGGACACTCGATGGGCTCTGCCCTGACCGTCGAGCAGCAGGCCCTGGCCCGACCTCATCGGGCGCTCGTCCTCTTCTCGTTCACGACGGCGGGCGTCCCCCGTTTCCTCAGCCCCCGCCAACGGGCTCTGGCAGGCGACCCGATGCGGGCCCGCCGGGAGATCGGGGCGCTCGCTCGGGAGACGCTGGGCTCGCCCTATCCCGAGCGTCCCGAGGGATCGAGGGAGGACCGGTCCGCAGCCTTCGGCGTGGGCAGCGCGCCTCCCGCAGCGACCGAGGCCCTGCGCCGCGCCTCGACGAACCTGCTCGGGACGGCTGGGCTGCTCTCCATGATCCCGGGCGGCTTCACCCCCCCAGCCGATCTCGTCGACGTCCCGGTGCTCGTCGCGCTCGGCGACGGGGATCTGCACGGGGTCGACGGCCTGGCTTCCATGTTCCCCCGCTCTCCGAACGTCGAGAGCTTCGTCCTCGAGGACTGTCGGCATTGTCATTTCGTGGCGGGAGGCCGCGAGCGGCTCTGGACCCGCGTGGCCGAGTGGATCCCCGCCGCGCTCGCCTCCCTTCCCTCGAGCGAACCCATCCTCTCGAGCGACCGTTCCGCTCTTCCCTCGAGCGAGCCCATCGCGCTCGCCCCGAGCGACCCCACGGCTCTTCCCCCGATCGATGAAGGAGATCGACCATGACGACGACCGCGCCTCACGAACGACGACTCTTCTCCGCCGACTCCCACTGCGTGATCACGTCCGACCAGGTCAAGGAGAACCTGGCCTCTCGATACCACGCCGCCTGGGACGAGGGCATGGCTCGCCACGAGGCCGCGCAGAAGGCAGCCCAGAACGGGCAGAGCCTCGAGCTCGAGGATTTCGTCGACCTCGAGGCGGCGCGCCATCCGGGCTATTTCGACCCGAACGAGCGGCTGAAGGCCATGGACGCGGATGGCGTGCAGTGCGAGGTCATGTACTCCGAGTTCGACTTCACGAGCAAGGTCTACGAGATCGGAGAGGGCTGGGAGGCCTGCGCCACGGCCTACAACGACTCGCTCCACCGCTTCGCCTCCGCCGACCCCGAGCGGATCCTGATCACCTATCAGCTGCCCTTGATCGACGTCGACTACGCGACCTCCGAGATCTTCCGGCTGGCGGATCTCGGCGCGCGCTCGATCCAGATCCCGAACTTCCCGAGCGAGCACGGGATGCCCGACTATCACGACGGGCGCTACGAGAAGCTCTGGTCCGCGTTCGAGGAGACCGGGATCGTGGTGGCCAACCATCTCACGCTGAAGAGCTCGCTCTGGGACGTGTTCCGACGCGACCCGACTCCGCAGAAGGGCATCTTCACGGCGCTTCCGGGCTTCGCGATCGCCGAGACGCTGTGCTGGTACATCCTGACCGGGGTTCTCGAACGTCATCCCGGGCTGCGCGTCGTCTTCGTGGAGCCCGGGCTCTTCTGGCTGCCCGGCTTCATCCGGTTCCTCGACAGCCGGATGGACCACCACTACGAGTTCCCGGAGATGAAGGAGCTGCCGTCGACCTACTTCAAGCGACAGATGGCGGCGACCTTCGTCCACGAGCCCGAGGGCGTGGAGCTTCGCCACGAGATCGGGCTCGAGAACGTGCTGTGGTCGACGGACTTTCCGCATCCCGTCTGCAACTGGCCGAACGCCGGCGAGAAGATCATGAAGCAGTTCGAGGGCGTCCCCGAGGAGGAGATCCACAAGATCACCTGGGAGAACGGAGCCCGGATGTACGGGATCGAATGAGGATGAGGACCGAGACCACGACGGAGCGGACCGACCCGGAGGCGAGATCATGATCCCGAAAGGCGTACTCGATGGCATCCGTGTCCTCGACCTCTCCCGCGGCGTGGCGGGTCCGATGGCGACGATGCTGCTCGTGGACCACGGCGCGGAGGTAACGCGGGTCGAGCAGCCCGACGACGATCCCGGTCCCGAGCGACTCGGCTACCGGGCCTGGAACCGGGGCAAGCGGAGCGCCGTGCTCGACCTCTCGAGCGAGGAGGATCGACGGGTCCTCCGCTCCCTGGCGGCCGCCGCCGACGTGCTCGTCGAGAGCTTCGCGCCGGGCGAGAGCGAGCGCCTCGGCGTCGACTACCCGTCGCTCTCCGCGACGAATCCGCGGCTGATCCAATGCTCCATCACGGGCTACGGCCGCGGGACGCGGGACGCGGATCGGCCCGCCGAAGATGCGCTCGTCGCCGCGCGCTCCGGGCTTCAGTGGGAGCAGCGCGGCTGGCCGGGCGGCTCGGCGCCCCACCTCTCGGGCCGGGAGCCGCTCTTTCCCGACTTCGAGGTCCCGCGCGAGAGACAGCAGGGGCCGCCGCGGGAAGGCCCCCTCTTTCCGGGCTCACGCTTTCCGAGCCTGGGCGCCGCGCATGCCGCCGCGGTGGCGATCAGCGCCGCCCTGCTGGCCCGGGAGCGGACCGGACGCGGGCAATGGATCGAGACCTCGCTCCTTCAGGGGGCGCTCGCCGCGGGCGTGCTGGCCTACGCGAAGGCCGAGAACCTCGAGGCGGAGCATTTCATGACCTGGGTCGGCGATAGCCGCGCGCCGAAGGGCCTCTTCGAGTGTGCCGACGGTCGCTGGATCCATGCCTGGCCCCCGAATCCGCGCTTCCTGCTGTCGGCCGCCGAGGGCGACCGGCTCGATGCCCGTCCCGACCTGAGCGTGCGCCAGGATCCCGAGCGGATCGGGCTCGGTCCGGAGGAGATCTTCGTGCTCGATCACTACTGGGAGCCGATGGCCCGGGCGGTCGCGAAGTTCACGGCCGACGAGTGGACCGCCGCCGGAGCCGAGGCCCAGGTCTGCATCCAGAAGGTCCGCTCGCCCGAGGAGGCGCTGATGGATCCGCTGCTCGAGGCCGATCGCCTGATCACGGAGCTCGACGACCCGGAGCTCGGTCCGATCAAGACCGTCGGCGTCCTCTACAGCCTCGAGCGCTCGCCCGGCCGGGTCCGGGGCTCGGCCCCGATCCGGGGAGCGCATACCGGGGCCGTGCGCGCAGAGGCGGCCCGCGCGAGGCCCCAGGCCGATACGTCGACCGGCCGGAGCCTGCCGGGCGGTCCCCTGGAAGGGTTTACCGTGCTCGACTTCGGGCTCGCCGTCGCCGGCCCCTACGGCGCGCAGGTCCTGTCGGATCTCGGGGCCGACGTGATCAAGGTGAACGCGCTGCACGACTGGTACTGGCATTCCAGTCAGCTCGCGATGGCCTGCAACCGCGGGAAGCGGAGCCTCGCCATCGATCTGAAGCACGCGAAGGCGGGCGAGACGATCCACCGGCTCCTCGAGTCGGCCGACGTCCTGATCCACAACATGCGCTACCCCGCGGCCGTGAAGCTCGGCATCGACTACGAGAGCCTCGCGGAACGCTACCCCCGCCTCGTCTACTGTCATACGCGGGGCTTCGAGCACGGCCCGCGCGAGGCGCTGCCCGGCAACGACCAGACCGGAGCCTGCCTCGCAGGCGTCGAGTGGGAGGATGGCGGCTGCGAGCGGGGTGGGCGGCCCTTCTGGTCCCTGACCAGCATGGGCGACACCGGCAACGGATTCCTCGCCGCGACCGCCATCTGTCAGGCGCTCTACGAGAGGGAGCGGAGCGGTCGCGGCCAGTGGGTGGAGACCGCGATCGTGAACGCACAGCTCTTCAACGCCTCCCATGCCATCGCGCGCCCCGACGGATCAGCCTTCGAGCGGCCCCGACTCGATGCCCTGCAGACGGGATTCTCCGCGGGGCTTCGTCTCTATCCGACGGCCGAGGGCTGGATCTGCCTCGCGCTCTCGAAGGAGGCGCATTGGCGGGCTCTCGGGGAGGCCCTGGACCTGCCGGAGCTCCGACCGGAGGGCCGCTTCGGGAGCGACGAGGCGCGCCGGGCCGGCGACGAGGCGCTCGCGAAGCGCCTCGAGCAGGCCTTCGGCAGCCGGAGCGCAGCCGAGTGGTTCGACCGGCTGGACGCGCTCGGCGTCCCGGTCGAGATCTCCTCCGAGCGCGCGGGCATCGAGATGTGGAGCGACCCGGAGCTCCTCGAACGTCGCTTCATCGCCCGCTCCTCGCATCCCATGGTCGGCGAGCTCGGCCAGCCCGGCCTCGCCTTCGAGCTCTCCGACACGCCGGCCCGGATCCAGGGCGGGCCGATGCTGGTCGGCCAGCATACGCGCGAGATCCTGAGCGAGGCCGGATTCGCAGAGGCCGAGATCGAGGCGCTCTTCGAGGCGCGCGTGGTCGCGGACGAGCGCGTCCATCCGAGCCTCGCGCAGGCGGACGCTCCGATCGCCGCCTCTCCCTGGGACCCGAGCTGATCCCGAAGCCGATCCGCAGGAGGCGGAGCGCTCCGCGAGAAGAGCCCGCGGAGAGGAGACGCTCGCGGCGTCCCCTCCCCTCCCGCGGCGTATACGAGGAAGGCCGATGTCCGAAGATCCGAGCCGAGCCGAGCCCGCGCACCCCGAGCGCCCCGAGCCCCTGCCCTCCCGCCACAGCGCCTTCTTCTGGGAGGGCGTGCTGCGAGGCGAGCTCCTCGCCCAGCGCTGCTCGGGATGCGGGGCTCTGCGACATCCTCCGCGGCCGATGTGTCCGGGCTGTCTCAGCCTCGAGTGGGAGGCGATCCCGCTCTCGGGCAGGGGCACGGTCCACGCGTGGATGAGGCCAGTCCATCCCAGGCTCCCGATGTTCGAGGATCCCCTGATCTGCGTGCTCGTCGATCTCGAGGAGGGCCTCCGTCTCTTCTCGAACCTCGAGGAGTGTCCACTCGAGCGCGTCGAGGTCGGCCTTCCGGTCGAGGTCGCCTTCGTGCCGACGCGGGGGGGAAAGGCGGTCCCGGTCTTCCGCCCCGTCCGGGAGGTCCGATCGTGAGCGCACGTGGGAAGGCCGTGATCGCCGGCATCGGCCAGACCGAGTTCTCGAAGGACTCCGGCCGCAGCACGCTCCAGCTCGCCTGCGAGGCGATCAAGAGCGCACTCGAGGACGCGGGTCTGGCGCCGGCGGACGTCGACGGCCTCACGACCTTCACGATCGACGAGAACGAGGACGTCGACCTCGTCCGCTCGCTGGGAATCGAGGGGCTTCGCTTCTCTTCGCGCTCGCCTCATGGAGGCGGCGGCTCGATCGGCACCCTCGCGCACGCGATGGCGGCCGTCGAGTCCGGACTCGCCCACACCGTCGTGTGCTACCGCGCCATGAACGAGCGCTCGGAGGCCCGCTTCGGCATCGCCCACATGGAGCCCAACGCCCAGACGAAGGGGTCCGGCTCGGGCTTCCTCGAGTGGAGCATGCCCTTCGGCGCGATGACGCCTGCCGCCTGGACCGGCATCCAGGCCCAGCGCTACATGCACCGCTACGGACTCACCAACGAGGACTTCGCCCCCGTCTGCGTGCAGATCCGTCGGAACGCGGCGACCAATCCACGGGCCTGGTTCTACGAGAAGCCGATCACGGTCGAGGATCACCAGCGCTCGCGCTGGATCGTCGAGCCGGCCTTCCGTCTCCTCGACTGCTGTCAGGAGAGCGACGGCGGCGTGGCCCTCGTGGTCACGAGCGAGGAGCGGGCGCGGGATCTCCGGCAGCGACCGGCCCGGATCGCCCACGCCACGCAATCCGTTCCCTTCGAGACGGAGACGGTGACGAACTTCTACCACCGCGACCTCACGCTCTTCGACAGCGGCATCCAATGTGCCCGCGACCTCTACGGACGCACCGGCCTCGGTCCCGGCGACATCCAGGTCGGCATGCTCTACGACCACTTCACGATCGCCGTCTTCTGGCATCTCGAGGCCAACGGCTTCTGCAAGCCCGGCGAGGCGGCGGACTTCGTGAAGGAGGGCGGGATCGCTCTCGACGGGTCCATCCCGCTCTCGCCCAACGGCGGCCTGATCGGCGAGGGCTACATCCACGGAATGAACCTGATCACCGAGGCGGTCCGACAGATCCGCGGCACCGCCGCCAATCAGGTCGACGCCGTGGAGAACGTGCTGCTCGCGGCGGGCATGAGCGGCGCGATCCTGAGCCGATGCTGAGCGGAGGCTGAGCCGAGGCAGAGCGGTCGCTCGTCGGCGACTGCCGAGAGGGGGAAGAGCCGCGGTGACCCGCGGTCGGGAAGCGGGCTTCTTCCGCTCTGGATCGACATCCATGCCTTAGACTGACGGCATGAGGAGCCCGTCCGTCGAGCCCGCCTTCCGTCCCACCTCAGGCCGCGGACCTGTCCAGCGCGGCCGATCGCGCTCCGGCCTCCTGCGCCTGCTCTTGCTCCCGAGCCTGATCCTCCTCCAGCTCGGAGCGATCGGCTGCGCGACACCCTCGCTTCGACCGATGGCGCCGGGCGAGCCCGCTCTCCTGGCGAAGGGCGAGGGCATCCTGATCGTCCAGGTCGATACGGATCTCCCGCTCGAGTCGATCGAGCTCGACCGGGCCCTCGTGTCGGGGCCCCTCCCTCGCGGACGACACGTCTGGCTGGTGCGCCTGCCGAGGGGCGCCTATCACTGGGACCGGATCCGCTTCCGGGCCAGCTCGGGCGCCGCGGTCCTCGACACCTTCGCCTTCGAGCGGGACGCCGAGGGCGTGCGCTTCGAGATCCGTCCGGGACGGATCCACTATGCCGGCGAGCTCGTCGTGCGCAGGGCCTCGGACGGCCGGAGTCCCCTGAACGGGATCGAGGTGCGCAACCGGAGCCACCCCGGCATGGCCTTCCGAGCCCTCCTCGAGACCCATCCCCAGATCCTGGCGTCCCATCCGCTCGAGCAGGCCGGGGCCGGGGACGACGCCTTCCTCGACCATCTCGAGCGGGCTCTCGGAACGTCCCGACGCGCGCCGAAGCAGCCCCGCTCGAGCGACCCCGGCGAGCGCGTTCTCTCGTCCCCGATGCCTCTCGCGCCCGAGCAGGGGCCATCCGATCTCGTCACTCCGGCGCGCGGTGCGGCCAGAACGGGACATCCGGCGGCCGTCCTCTTCTCCCGAGACGGGGTGGAGAGCGTCGAGCTCAGTCCGACCGGAGAATGGATCGTGGCGCACGCGATCCATGGCTCCGTTCACGGCCTGCTCGTGCAGGGCAAGGGGATCGATGGGACCCGGACGGTCTTCTCGGCGGAGAGCCGTCTGCTCGCGGGGGCCTGGATCGGCAGGGACGACTTCATGGCCGTCTACGACTCCGGCAACGGGCCCCGTACGCTGTGGGTGGAGATCGTCGAGCGGCCCGATGGTGTCGTCCTTCGTCACGAGTGGATCGAGGCACCAGGCGAACTGATCGATCCGCTGCCGCTCGTCGAGGGAGAGGTCCTCTGGCATCTCGGAAGGCGCTTCGAGACCGACGACTGGGAGTCCCGACTCCATCGCGTGTCGATCGCCGATCTGGTCGGGTTCCGGAGCATGCATCGACTCGCGGATGGATCGCTCGACCATCGCGCCTTCGGAGAGACGCTGGCGACCCTTCGCGGACGGGTCGATCGGTGGATCGTCGATCGCCGTGGCCGGCCGCGCGCCGCGTTGCGGCGGACCGAGGAGGGCAGCGAGCTCCTGACGCGCGGCGTGCGAAGCACCTCCTTCACCGTGGTGACTCGACTCGAAGAGCGCGGCGATCCAGGCTCCATCGATCCGATCGCGCTCACGCCCGACTCCGAACGCCTCGTGGTGAGAGCGCGGGGATCCCATGACACGATCGGGCTCTTCGAGCTCGACATGGCGAACGGGACCCTGCTCGAGCGGATCTTCGGGCTCGACGGCATCGACGTCTCCGGCGCGCTCTTCGATCCGCTGACGGGAGAGCTGATCGCCGCCCGGTTCGTGCAGGAAGGAGAGGCTCGCTTCCGCTACCTGGACGCGCTCTCGCGCTCTGCTCTCGGTCTGCTTCGCCAGCGCTTTCCGGACGACGAGATCGAGATCCGGGGCGCCAGCGTGGACCGGAGCGTCTTCGTCGTCCCGATCTCCGGCGCGACCGACCCGGGCTCCTATCATCTCCTGGACAGGAGGACGGGCAGAGCGACCCGGATCGCCCGGGCCGCCGCGAGAGCCGGCGGGCTTCCCCTGGCCGAGGTCGAGGCGATCACGGTCCCGTCCCGGGACGGCATCCCGGTCGAGGCCTTCCTCACGCTCCCGAACGAGCTTCCCCCGGGCGGAGCCCCGCTGATCCTTCGTCCTCATGGCGGACCGATCGGCGTCCAGGACACGCGGGACTTCGATCCGCTCGGGCAGTACCTGGCGAGCTGGGGCTTCGCGACGCTCCAGGTGAACTATCGCGGGTCGGGGGGCTACGGACGAGCCTTCCTGCAGGCGGGCCAGAGGGAGTGGGCTCGCGGCATCGAGGACGACCTCGATGCCGCCGTCGAGCAGGTCATGCGAAGGCCCGGGATCGACGCATCCCGGATCTGTGTCCTGGGAGCGAGCTATGGCGGCTTCTCCGCCGTCGCGAGCGTCCTCCGCCATCTCGACCGATACCGCTGCGCCGTCGCCTGGAATGGCGTCTTCGACGTCCCCCACATGTTCGAGGAGGGCGAGTGCTCGGACATCGAGGCGTGCCTGGATGTCTACGCGAGAATCATCGGAGACCCCGAGGCGGACCGCGACGAGCTCCTTCGGATCTCTCCCGCCTATCACGTCGACGAGATCGAGACGCCGATCCTGGTCGTCTACGGCACCGACGACGTCCGCGTCGATCCCGATCACTCCCATCGCCTGATCCTGATGATGGAGCTCCTGGGCAAGCCCCATGAGGTCCTCGAGCTCCAGCGAGGCACCCACTCCCCGACCCGGCGCGAGCGCGTGATCTTCGCCCGGGTCGCGCGCCGCTTCCTGACGCGCCACCTGCTGCCCGGAACGACCTTCGTGGAGGATCCGATGGCGATCGACGGCGGCCGCTCCCCGACCCCGGGGCGCCCCGTCCTCAGGCCCTGATCGGTCGCAGCCTCCGGACCCGCGTCAGCAGCGCTCCGCCTCGCCGAAGAAGGGATGGAAGGCGACGCAGACGCCCTCGCGGAGATCCTCGGGATCCTCGAGCCGGCTCTCCATCAGCTGTTGCGCCCTCTTCTGCATGTTGATCTCGAAGAGCAGGTCGAGACCGCCGTAGCCCGTGAAGAGCCGCGCTCCCTCGCGGTCGTAGAGGACGACCTGGAGCGAGGCGGCATTCTCCCGGCCGGTCAAGGAAGCGAAGGACAAGGCGCCTCTCTTGCGCCGGCGCACGCCGTCCCAGCGCGCGGTCCCCCTGCCCACGAGCTCCGCCTCGCGCAGCACCATGTTCGGAACCACCACCAGGTCG
>CAYXLY010000072.1:0-13388 GCA_964466005.1 uncultured Spirochaetaceae bacterium
GCTGGACGACGAGATGCCGTCACCGAGTGCATAGAGCCCGAAAGACACCGAGACGTTGTTCTCGAGGAGAGAAGTCAGCATCACCGCGGCAGCGCACGCATAGTGTTCGTCGAAGCAGACGAGAACGGCAGCTTGGCACTTCGTATGAGAAGATTGGTCGTCCCCTGTCGGCTGGTTGCTCGCCATCTCTCCTATATTAGGCGCGGTCTGACTGACAAGTCCAGCACGCTCGGTGATCGCGGACGGGATGCGCATTCGTCCGCCGCACTCCGGGCAACGGAACGGCGCGCCCCCGAAGACGAGTTGCCAGAGATCGGCCCAGGCGGTTCGGCGGGGTGGGTCCACGTTCTTCGCGGACTGCGACGCGGGACCGCGCTCGTCGCGGGTCCTCGGCGCCGCGAGCGACGGCCGAGCCCAACCCGGCGCGACCTCGATCGGAGGAGGAGTTACGCCGCCGTTCGGCCCCATCGATGATTCTTTCGGGTGAGGCGGCCTCCTGAGGAACGGAGGCGGTCGATCCCGATGCTCCCGCGCCGAGCCCGGCGTGGGCCGTGGGATTCTCTGGCGGCGAACCCGTCTCCCCGACGACCCCAGCCCCGGCTCGACCCGATCCCCGAGCCCTCGCGACGGCGAGCCCACCTCGGGCCGTTCGGCCCCGAGGCGGGACCGGATCGACGCGGCCGGAGCATCACCATCAGCGGGTCGTCCTCTCGAAGGCGGTCTTCGCTCTCCTGCGTCAGTCTCGAGGACTCGAGCAAGTGCCGAATCCGCCGCGCCATCCCGGCCAGCACCCGGACCACATCCGCATTCTCGGGAACCACGCCCCGACCGCTCGCCTGCCGCGCGAACGGAACGGCGAGGCTGACGTACACTCGGCTGCGCACCTGGTCTACACTCAGCTCCGCATGAGGGGGGACGACCCGTGACCCGCACCCACGCAGAGGACTGGCGTGCGCTCGACGCCGTCGTGCGCCCCGAGGACCCCCAGCCTGAGGGCTGGTACGCGATCGCGCTCGCCGAGGAGCTCGGTCCGCGTGGTCCGATCGGATGCGACTTCCTCGGCGGCCGCGTCGTCGTCTACCGGGACCGCGAGGGCGGGCTGGCCGCCCTCGACGCCCGCTGCCCCCACATGGGAGCCGACCTCTCGCTCGGCGACGTCGTCGACGGTGAGATCCGGTGCACCTATCACCACTTCCGCTTCGGCGGCGACGGTCGCTGCACCGCGATTCCCTCGGACGGGCCGATTCCGGCGGCCGCCCGCGTCGCGGCCCATGCCTGCGTCGAACACCTGGGGCTCCTCTGGCTCTATCACGGCGCACGCCCCCGCTTCGATCCCCCGGCGGTCCGGGACTTCGCGCCGGACGATCTCGTCTACCGCGCGCGCCGGACGAACGTGTTCTCCGTCGCCCCGTGGCTGAGCATCGGCAACACCTTCGACTTCATGCATCTGCGTTACGTCCACGGCCTCGACTTCGAGATCACCCCCGACGACGTCCGCTACGTCGACGATCACCACATCGAGCTCGAGATTCCGTTCGTGTCGCCGGAGACGGGACCCTTCGAGCAGCGCATCCGCGTGACCGGCACCAACGCCGTCTCCTTCCTCACGGTGACCGACCACACGACGGTCGGGCTGTTCACGTCGACGCCGGTCGGAGATCGGTCCCAGAGCTTCTACGTGGCCGCCGTGCCGAAGGATCCGGACGCATCGCCCGCCGAGATGGAGAAGCGGCTCGCCGAGCAGGAGGCCTTCGGCGACGGTCTGCTCGCGGACGATGCCCGCACGTTGACGGGAATCCGCTTCCAGGTCGGCACGCTGGTCGGGGAGGATCGCGCGATGGTGCGATACATGAAGTGGGTGAGTGCCTTCGCCCGGGCGCCGTCGTCGCCGAGCGCAGCGGCTGCCCGGCCGGCCGGATCACCGAGATCACCACGGTGATCGATCCCGCCATGGATCCGAGCTGATCCCGAGTCTCGCTCGCTCTCCCGACCCTCCCGGCTCTCCGCCCCTTTCAGGGCTCGACCACGAGCGTCGGGCCGAGATCCTCGAGCTGAGACACGAGCTCTTCTGCGGGGCCCAGGACCACGATCGCGGCGCGACCCGGATGCAGCCGCTCCCGGGCGGCGTCCGCCACGTCCTCGACGTCCACCTGGCGAATGCGGGTCCTGTAGGTGTCCAGTGAATCCGCGGGCAGCCCATGGACCTCGAGGTCGACGAGCGAGTCGAGAACCGCCTCCGAGGTCTCGAGCGAGAGGCTGAACCGACCGACGTTGTAGGCGATGAACGACTGCAGCTCCTCCTTCGAGATTGGCCGCTCTCCCTGGATCGCCCGCATCTCGGCCAGGATCAGGTCCACGACCCGTCGGGTCTCGTCGACCCGCGTGAAGGTCGAGACGAAGAAGGGGCCGGGCTGGCTGCGCATGGAGAATCCGGAGCCCACTCCGTAGGTGAGCCCCGCATCCGCGCGGATGCTCTGCATCAGGCGAGACGAGAATCCGCTGCCTCCGAGGGCATCGTTCACCAGGGCGGCGGAGAGCCGCTCCGGCTCCGTCCGAGCGATGCCTTCGTGGGCGACGACGATCCGGGCCTGGACGAGATCGGGGTCGTCGACGATCACGACACGACGGGCATCCGGCGTCCGGGCCGGCGGAGCGGGCGTTCCGGGCGGCGGCGGAGCCTCGGGCAGATCTCCGAATCGACGACGCACCTCGGCGATCACCTCCTCCGCCTCGAGGTCGCCCACGGCCCAGAAGATCGCGGCCTCCGGCACGAAGCGCTCGGTCCAGTACGCGCGCACGTCCGAAGGCTGCAGGAGGGCGAGCGTCTCCGCCGAGCCCATCCTGGGCAGTCCGTACCGATGGCCGTCGTAGAGCACGCGCAGCGCCCGCCACTGGACGACCGTGGCCGGATCGTCCTGGGCCGCCAGCACGGCGGCCTGCTGCTCGGACCTCGCCTTCTCGAACTCCGCCGGATCGAAGCGGGCGCGCAGCGCGACGTCCTCGAGGATCTCGAAGAGCAGATCGCGGTCCTCGGAGAGCCCCGCCAGCCCGATTCCCGTCGTGTCCCAACCGACCGAGACCGAGAGCCGGGCTCCGACCTCCTCGACGACCCGCGCGAGCTCGAGCGCATCGCGTTCTCCGGCGCCCCGCTGCATCACCTCGGCCGCCAGCTCCGCGACGCCCGCCTTCGCGACGTCGACGCTTCCCGCCCCGCGCCGCAGCTCGAGCCCGAGGGCGACCCGCGGCAGTCGATGATCCTCCAGCACGATCAGCGTCAGTCCGTTCGCGAGCTCTGCCCGGTGCAGGTCGCCCTCCGGCACGATCGGCCCCTCGGCAGGCGGCGGCAGCTCCTTCGTCCAGGCGGGCGCCGGCCCGCGATCGAAGAGCGAAGGGATCGGGCTTCCGCAGCCCGTGAGCAGCAGCGCGACGAGCGCCGTGCCGAGCGCGAGTCCGAGCGCGAGGTCGAGCGCGATCGGACGTCTTCCCACCCCGTCGCCGACTCGACTCCGACCCTGCCTCCGCCTCTCGCTTCGGGTCGCGCGAGTCATCGCGACGCCTCCTCGCCGGCTGCATCCCCGGCGGCATTCGAGGCATCGGAGGCGTCGGCGTCGGGCGAGGCGACCACGTGGACGACGCTGCGCCGATGAGGCTGGAGATAGGTCCGAACCACCCGCTGGACGTCCTCCGGCGAGACACGACGGAGGGCTTCGAGCCGCTCGGCGAGCGGCCGGACGCGGCCGAACGCGACGATCTCGCGGCCGATCCGGCTGGCGAGGGCATGGTTGGTCGAGAGCCGATTCACGAGGGAGACCTCCAGCTGACGCCTGGCCTGCTCGACCTCGGCCGGGGTCACCCCTTCCCGGGCGAGCCGATCGATCTCCGCCATGAAGAGCGTCTCGACCTCGTCGATCGCGGTGCCCGGCCGCGCGCCCGCGACCGCATAGAAGAGCCCCGCATCGGTGAGCTCCATGTAGCCGCCGTAGGCGTAGAGCGCCTTCTGCTTCTCGTAGACGAGGGAGCGATAGAGGCGGCCCGTCCGACCGCCCGACAGGATCTGGCTGGCGACGTCGAGGGCCTCGCCGTCCGGATGACCGCTCGCGGGCGCATGCCAGCCTGCGTACAGGAGCGGGATCTTCACGTCATGGTGGACCACGGCGCGACGCTCGCCCCGCTGCGGGCGCACGGTCGTCGGGTTGCGGGGGATCCTCTCGGCGGGCTCCAGGCGACCGAAGGCTCGCCGAAGGTGCTCGAGCGTCGACGCCGACTCGAAGTCTCCGACGATGACGATCGTGAGGTTGTCGGCCGCATAATAGGTGTCGAAGAATTCCTGACAGGCTGCCACCGTCACGCTCTCGACGTCGCTCCGCCAGCCGATGGTCGGCCATCGGTAGGGATGCGCCTGCCAGGCGAGCGCAGCCAGGGCCTCGAAGGCGAGCCCGTCCGGATTGTCCTCGGTGCGCAGCCGGCGCTCCTCGAGGACGACCTCGCGCTCGCTCTCCAGCGTCTCCTCCGAGATGTCGAGATGAGCGAAGCGTTCCGCCTCGAGATCGATCACCAGGGGCAACGTCTCCGCCGTGATGTCCTCGTGATAGACCGTCACGTCGCGACTCGTATACGCGTTGATCCGGCCCCCGCGCTCGTTGATCAGCCGGGCATGCTGCTCGGGCGCGATGTTCTCCGAGCCCTTGAACATCATGTGCTCGAAGAGGTGGGCGATCCCCGTATGAAAGGACTCGTCGGAGGAGCCGGCGTCGACCCAGACCTGGAACGCCACGACGGGCGTGCGCGAGTCCTCGAGAAGCAGCACACGCACGCCATTCTCGAGAACGGTCTCCGTGAGCCGGTCCACCGGGTCCTGCAAGGTCTCCGACCCGGCCGACGCTCCGCCCACGCCGAGCGCCGCGACGGCCCCCGCCGCGATCCACAAGATGTGGGAGAGAATCCCGGCCCTGCGCGTCGAGAGTCGGGTCGCGGCGCGCCGGCGGCGCCGCGGACAGGACTCGGTCCATCCCTGCATGGCCGGAAACCTATCCCTTGCGTCTCGGAGTGTCGACTGGCCTCTCGGGCTCCGGGGGACCGGCAGCCGCATCGACGGATCCCGGGGCCGCCCCCCGGCTCGGGAGCGGCTACGCTCGCGGTCTGGCCTGGAATCTTCGTGGACGGCTGGAGTCCCAGTCGCGATCGTAGAGCCCGAGCGGCCGTCGAAGCCACCCGGAGCGGAACGGAGCCATGGAGAGCGACGCGGAGCTGATCGACCTGCTGAAGGCGACCCGAACGATCGCCGTCGTGGGCATCAAGGACGGCGAAGCCGAAGACGCCCATCGCGTCCCGAGCTATCTCCAGCGCGTGGGCTACCGCATCGTGCCCGTGAACCCCAAGCTCGACCGCGTGCTCGACGAGCCCTGCTTCGACCGTCTGGGAGAGGTCGACGTCCCGGTGGATCTGGTGAGCCTCTTTCGCGCGTCGGAGCACGTGCCCGCCCACGTCGACGAGATCCTCGCCCTCGATCCGAGGCCCCGGGCCGTCTGGATGCAGCTGGGCATCCATCACGGGCCCTCGGCACAGCGGCTGCGCGAGGCCGGGATCCAGGTGGTCCAGGATCGCTGTCTGATGGTCGATCATCGAAGGCTGCTGGGCCCGGAGAAGGCTCGATGAGCGGAGGCGGCGGGGATCGACTCGTCTACTCGAGCGAGCACGGGCGCGTCTGTCCCGAATGCGGCCGGACGGAGTCCCGTTGTCGCTGCCGCGGACGGGGGGCGCGGGCGCGAATCCAGGCTCGAGCGGAGTCCGAGGCCGCGCGCTCGAGCGACGGGATCGTGCGCGTGGGGCGATCGACCAAGGGAAGACGGGGCAAGATCGTGTCGACGGTGACCGGCGTGCCCGTCGAGCCCGAGGCGCTCGTCGCGCTGGCCAGCGAGCTCAAGCGTCGCTGCGGAACCGGCGGGGCGCTCAAGGACGGGGTGATCGAGATCCAGGGCGATCACCGGGACACGCTCGTCGAGGAGCTCCAGAAGCGGGGCTTCGCGGTCAAGCGCTCCGGCTGAGCTCCTTGGTCTCGTAGCGCAGGCTCCGCCGCCGGAGCCAGAGCACGCCGATCAGGTCGATCCCGGCCTCGCCCAGACGCCGCCCGATCCCGTACTTCGACGCCCCGAAACGACGGGCGCGATGGCGGACGGGCCTCTCGATCACGCGCGCGCCCTCCATCTGCAGGAGGACGGGCAGGAAGCGATGCGCGCCCCTGAAGAGCTTGACCCGCCGCAGGGGCTCGGCCCGCATCACGCGCAGCGAGCAGCCGATGTCGTGGACCCCGTCGCACAGGACCCGACGCCGCACGCCGTTGGCGATGCGCGAGGCCGCCCGCTTCATCCACGAGTCGCAGCGACGCAGGCGGACGCCGTTCACGCAGTCGGCCGAGGCGGCCTCGAGCGCCGCCAGCAGCTGCGGCAGGTCCGCGGGATCGTTCTGCAGATCGGCGTCGAGCGTCGCGATGATCGAGCCCCGCGCGGCCCGGAATCCGGCCTCGAGGGCGCCGGACTGCCCCGTCCGGGGCGAGAGACCGAGCAGCCGGACGCGGGGATCCCGCGCCGCGCAGTCCAGCACGAGACGGGCGCCTCCATCGCGACTGTCGTCGTCGACGAAGAGCATCTCGGCCTCGAGGTCCAGCGAGTCCAGCACGGCCGCGAGCTCGGCATGAACCGACGCGAGCGAGGACGCCTCGTCGTGGAAGGGAATCACGACCGACAGCGTCGGGCGCTCCATCAATCCATCCGGCTCAGGACGAAATAGCTTCCGAGCTCACGGCCCTTCCGGGAGGCCGAGCCGATCGTGACGTGCTCCGAGACGCGGCGCAGCCGGTCGACCATGAAGCCATAGACCCACCTCGCGAGGCCCTTCTCGTTCGAGCGGACCTCGGGCCACTCCGACGGACGTCGGTCGGGCAGGCGCGTGTAGTCGACCAGGACCTCGCCGCGTCCGCGATCCTCGCTCGCCATGAAGTAGCCGGGGCCGGTCAGCTTCGACATCGCCTGAAAGTTGTAGCCCGCCAGGCTCGAGGGAGACTCCGGCCGCTCGCCCGGCAGACGGCAGAAGCGCTTCTCGAAGAGGCGAAAGGCGGGCAGCGTGTTCCGCCCCAGATGACGCACCGACTCGAGATCGCTTCGTGGCGGCGACACGAGACCCGGAAGGGTCAGCGAGGCGGCGCCCTCGACCTTCTCGAAGAGAGAGCGCTGCGCCCGCGAGCCGAGCCGCCGCACCAGCTGCGCTCGGGGCACGTCCGCCAGTCCGTCGAGCAGCCCGGCGATCGCGCCCGGCCGCACCGCGGCGTCCGAGATCATGGACTCGAGCTCCCGAAGGAGCTCCCGCTCTTCGCCTTTCGCCTCGATCGCTGGGCCCAAGGCCGGCACCTCCTCTCCCGGGAGGGTACCGTCGATCCCACTCGTGCAGAAGCCGTCGTCGAAAAGCAGACGAGCTCCGACGCAGGGCGCTCTCGGAGTCCGTGACCGCCGTGCGGCCCTGGCGCTGATCCTCGGAGTCGGCCTCCTGCTCGGGCTCGGCCTCGGCACGCGGGATCTGTGGGCGCCCGACGAGCCGCGCTACGGAGCGATCGCCGAAGAGCTGCGCTCCTTCCGCCAGGGTCCGTCGGGCCTCCTCCTCCTCCATCTCAACGGACGGCCCTATACCCAGAAGCCGCCGCTCTATTTCTGGCTCGCGGCCCTGGCCGGCCTCCCGAGCGACCGCGTCGACGAGCTCGCCGCGCGGCTGCCCTCGGCGCTCGCCGGCATCGGCTGCGTCGGGCTGACGGCGCTGATCGGCCGATGGCTGCTCGGCCATGCCGGCGCCGCGCTCCTGGCCGCCGGCCTGCTTGCGACGAGCTTCCGCTTCGTCTGGTCGGCCCGGCGCGTGCAGCTCGACGTCCTGCTGACCTTCTTCGAGCTGGTCGCGATCACCCTCTTCCTCTGGCTCGAGCTCCGACGAGGCGGCGTCGAGGAGGCGCGTGCGCATCCGGGCGCGCTCGTGGGCCTGCATGCGGCCCTCGGCGCCGGAGCGATGGTGAAGGGGCCTGTGGCCTGGCTGCCGCTGCTCGTCTTCGCAGCCTACCTCGCCTGGGAGGGTCGCCTCCCCGCGTTCCGCAAGCTGCTCCCCGGCTGGAGCGGGCTGCTCTGCGTCGGTCCCGTCCTGCTCTGGATCACGAGCGCCGTCGCGCTGGCTCCTGCCGGCTTCGCCGAGAGCGCCGTCATCGAGAACCTGATCGAGCGCTTCTTCGCGGGCAGCTCGCACGCGCGGCCGCTCTACTACTACGCCTATCAGCTCCCCCTGGACTTCCTTCCCTGGACGGTCCTGCTTCCCGCGGCGTTGCCGGTCGTCTGGAGCTGGACACGATCGGAGCGCCCCGGCTGTGAGCGACCGTCGGCTGGCCCGGACACGGAGGGATCCCGGCTGGCCTCCCAGACCCGATCGGCGGGGCGATTCCTGCTCGTGTGGATCGGTATCCCGCTGCTCTTCTTCAGCTTGTCGGCCGGCAAGCGCGGCCTCTACCTGCTGCCGATCTTCCCGGCGCTGGCCCTCGTGGGCGTCGTCGCCGGGACGGGGCTCCGCCGCGAGAAGGAGCACTGGAACGACAGAAGGGCCGCCCGGCTCGCCCGCGCGGGGCTCGGCGTCGCCCTCGTCGAGCTCGCGCTCTTCGTCCTGATCCTTCCTCAGCTCCACGGCGAGAAGTCACCGCGCCCGGTCGCCGTGCAGGCCGCCTCCGGCCTGGGTCCCGGCGAGCCCATCGGTGTCTACGCGATGCGACCCATCGAGGGGGGAATCGCCTACTACGGAGATCATCCAGTGCACTCTCTCGAGACGCCCGGAAATCTCTGTGACTTCCTCGCCTCGGGCGGCCAGCGCGTGATCCTCCGCACGCGTCATCTCGAGCGCCTCGCGGCGCCGATGCAGCTGCTCGAGATCACTCGCCTGCGTGGGGGACGCAGAAGCCTCTCCATCGCCGGCCCGGCGCCGACGGAGTCCACGCCGGCGCCTTCGACTCCGCAGTCGCGGGAGGCCTGTGCGGCCGACGATCCAGCACGGCGCTGAGGGATCACGTCCGGGCGCGTGGAACGTCGATCCTCGAATCGACGCGCGGATCGAGACCGCCCTGCGCGAGGTCTCGACCTGCCATCGGCAGGTGCAGTTCGCTATCCTCCGGCCGGTCTGGATCTCGATCGAGACTTCCATCGGGCAGGGCCGCTGCGGATCTCGTCAGGGCGATCGAATCGCCATCGAGTGGCCCGGCGATCGACACCGGGGAAGTGAAGAGCGGGTCGCGTCCCAAACGAAGCTCGACCGCTCGCCCCCTTCCGCGGGTCGCCGCGTGAGGCGCGAGCGAGGAAGCCGATTCTCGGCCTGACCCGGCACGGTCCACAGAGCAGCCGCCGCGGTGGGCCCCGAGCCGCTGGAGCGCGACAGAAAAGGAGCTGCAGAAGACGCGCGGGCCCGCCGAAAGAGAGAGCGCGCGAGAAGCGTGAGAGACGCCAGAGGCCCGGGAAAAGCCCGAGAGAGGCCCAAGAGAGGCCCGAGAAGAGGAAGGCGCGGACCGGCCGAGAGAAAGCCAGCGAGAGCCCGCCAGACGAGAGTTGCAGGAAGCAAGGAAGTCAGGAAGGAAGAGAGGAGAAGCCAGTCATGTCCGAAACCGCCGAGCTCCGAATCGGAGACGAGACCATCCAGCTGCCCATCGTCGAGGGCAGTGAAGGCGAACGCGCCGTCGACATCACCAAGCTTCGGTCCAGCACCGGCTACATCACCCTCGATCCCGGCTATGCGAACTCCGGATCCTGCCAGAGCGCGATCACCTTCATCGACGGTGAGAAGGGCATTCTTCGCTATCGCGGCATCCCGATCGAGGAGCTCGCCGAGCACTCGAACTTCATCGAGGTCGCCTACCTCCTGATCTTCGGTCATCTGCCGAAGGCCGACGAGCTCGAGAGCTTCGCGACCACGATCAGCCGGCACACGATGCTGCACGAAGACTTCAAGCTGATGTACAACGCGCTTCCGAAGGACGCGCATCCCATGGCGGCCTGCGCGCTCACCGTCGGCGCGCTCGCGACCTTCTATCCGGACTCCCTCAACCCCCTCGATCCGGAAGAGGTGAACATCTCGATCCACCGGCTGATCGCGAAGCTGCCCACGCTGGCCGCCTACTCGTACAAGCACTCGGTCGGTCAGCCCTTCCTCTATCCGTTGAACACCCTCGACTACGTCGGGAACTTCCTCCGGATGATGTTCGGCAACCCCTGCGAGGAGTACGAGGTCGACCCGGTCGTGCGGCACGCCCTCGACCTGCTGTTCATCCTGCATGCCGACCACGAGCAGAACTGCTCGACGAGCACGGTCCGACTCTGCGGCTCCTCGAGGGTGAACCTCTTCGGCGCCATCTCGGCGGGCATCAACGCGCTCTGGGGTCCGCTCCACGGCGGCGCGAACCAGGCGGTGATCGACATGCTCCGGTCGATCGCCGACGAGGGCATGACCGCCCGGGAGTTCCTCGAGCGCGCGAAGAGCGGCGACTCCGGGGCCCGCCTGATGGGCTTCGGTCATCGTGTCTACAAGAACTACGACCCTCGGGCGAAGGTCATCAAGAAGGCCTGCGACGACGTCCTCGAGCGGATGGGGATCCACAGCCCGTTGCTCGAGATCGCCAAGGAGCTCGAGGAGATCACGCTCAAGGACGACTACTTCGTCGAGCGGCGGCTCTATCCCAACGTCGACTTCTACTCGGGCGTGATCTACAGCGCGATCGGGACGCCCCCGAACATGTTCACCGCCATGTTCGCGATCGGGCGGCTGCCGGGCTGGATCGCCCAGTGGATGGAGATGCATACCGACCCGGCCTTCAAGATCGGGCGGCCCCGACAGATCTACACGGGCCCCACGGAGACGCATTACACGCCGATCGAGGAGCGCTGAGGGCCCGACGACGCAGAGACGGCGACGGAGTGCCGAGGAGGCGGTGCCGGGGGCAGTGCCTAGAGAGGGCTCGAGCGAGCGTGCCGGTGAAGGCGGGGAAGGCTGCTTCACCACCGTCCGGATCCTTCGCGGCCGTCCGACGCGCGTCGAGCGCCATGCCGAGCGTCTGCGTCGCGATGCGGCCCGACTCGGACTCGACCTGCCCGGCCGCGCCGAGGTCGAGCGGCTCATCGTCGAACGGGCCCGAGAGGAGCCCGGTCCCGGCCGCGACGGCATCCTGCGCATCGAGTGGTCCCGTGCCGGCGAAGGGCCGCCGCGGCTCGTTGCGAGCGCCCGCGCCGTCGACGAGAGGCCGAGCGTCTGGCGAGCCGCCATCGCCGAGACGACCCATCCGGGCCCCGGGCGGCGGCACAATGCCAAGCAGGTCGGCGTCGTGGCCTATGATCGCGCCCGCGCGGAGGCGCGAAGCCGGGCCGTGGAAGAGGTCCTCCTCTTCGACGACGGGGGTCGACTGGTCGAGGGAAGCCATACGAACATCCTCGTCGTGACCTCCGAGGGAGAGCTCGGGACGCCCGCCCTCGAGCTGGGTGCCGTCGAAGGGATCGGCCTCGCAGTCGTCCGCGAGAGCGAGCCGTCCCTCCGGAGCGTCGTCCTCGATCGCGCCGATCTGCTCTCGGCCCGCGAGCTGATGGCAGTCAACATCGTCCGCGGGCTCGCGCCGATCGTGGAGCTCGACGGCGAGGCCGTGGGCGACGGGCAGCCGGGCCCCTGGGCCCGGCGTCTGGGCTCGCTCTTCCTCGAGGCGGATCGCCTTCGAGACTCCCTCTCGGCCGATCAGCGGCCGTAACCCAGGGCCCGCAAGGCCTCGAGGGTCTTCGGATCGAGCTCCCGACGGAACAACGGGTCCCTCGGCCTCCCTCCGCGAGCCCGAGCTGCCGGGCGACTCCGATGAGCCGCCACGCGCTCCCGCATCCCGGCCACTCGATCCGGATGGTCCGCCGCCCGATCCTGTCGCTCGTCTGGATCACTCGAGACGTCGTAGAGCTCCCGGCGACCGTCGGCGTTCTCGATCAGGACCCAGGGCCACTCTTCCCAGCGGATCGCGCGTCCATACTCCGTCACGAGGGGCTGGACCTGGAGCGCCGGCTGCGGCTCGGGCTGGGCAGGGCGCGGGGGACGGAGACCGGAAAGAGACGAACGCGCCGAGAGCGGCTCGAGGAGAAGCGCCGCTCGGCTCCTTCCCTCCGCTCCGACCAGGTCGGGGGCCCCGAGGAGCTCGAGGATCGTCGGTCCGAGATCCATCGCCGAGACGGGCGTCTCGATCCGCTGCGGGATGAGTCCTGCGCCGGCGAGGACCCAGGGCACGTGCACGTTCTCCCGATGCAGGTCGCCGTGCTCCCAGCCTCCGTGCTCTCCGAACTGCTCCCCGTGATCGGAGCTGAAGACGACGAGGCTCGAGTCGTCGAGGAGACCTCGCTCGCGGAGCCCCTCCAGCAGCTGCTCGACCCGGGCGTCGAGATAGGCCACCTCGGCGGCATAGAGACGACGCAGCTGCTCCCGGTCCTCGCCCTGCGGTGCAGCGCCGGCCTCGAGTCGGGCATGGAGATCCTTCGCCGTGCCGTCGACGGGACCCGGATAGGCCCGTGCCGCCTCGGACCAGAAGCGCTTCGGAGCGCGGTAGTCGATGTGCGGATCCATGAAGTGGACGTAGAGCAGATAGGGATCCCGGTCTCCCTGTGCGCGCCTCTGCGCGAAGAGCGTCGCCCAGCGCAGGGCGGCCCGGGTCAGCTGGGCGCCCGAGTGCCGCTCTGCCCGGTCGCCCCCGACGCTTCGATAGACATCGAAGGCGGACTCGATTCCAGAGCCCCGCGCGAGGAAGGGATTCTTCTGGAAGCCGACCGTGCGATACCCGATCGAGCGCAGGGCCTCGATCCAGGTCGGTACCCCGGGATCCAGGCGCGGAAGACGATCGATGTCCGTGGCCGCTCCGCGACCGATCGGGTCGAGCGTCGAGGGATGACGACCGGTCAGCAGGCTCCACATCGAAGGCAGCGTCCAGGGAGCGGGCGCAATGGCGCGTGCGAAGACGACGCCCCCCGAGGCCAGCCGATCCAGGTTCGGCGTCGGCGTGGATCGACCCGTCGTGGAGGATGCGTCGGTGGACGGACCTGGCGGGTCGGCGCTCCGGAGAGCCCCACCGGCGAGGCCCGACGCATCGGCCCGCAAGGTGTCGGCCACGATCCAGACGAGATCCGGCCGTCCGATGGGCGTAGAGCGATCCGGGCGCGACGATCCCTCGTCGGGAACCGACGTCACGGCCCGATCCAACGCCTCCTCCATTCTCTCCCGATCGAGGTGTCCGAGAAGCAGGAAGAGGGCCAGGCCGAGCGCCAGCCAGATCGGAAGAGCGTCGTGTAGGGAAAGAGTGTGTCAGTACGTGT
>CAYXLY010000073.1:0-13357 GCA_964466005.1 uncultured Spirochaetaceae bacterium
TACACGTACTGACACACTCTTTCCCTACACGACGCTCTTCCGATCTTCACGCTCCAGGCCGCCACGGGCTCCATCGAGTACCGGGGCCTGCGCGACCGCGAGCCGGTCGCGGCGGGCGGTCGCATCGGCGACTGGATCACCGGCACCTTCGCCGGACTCGGAGCGCTCGCCGCCTGGCGCTCGGTCCGTCAGACGGGCGAGGGTCAGGTCGTGGACGTCTCGGCCTTCGAGGCCGCCCTTCAATGTCTGACGATCTTCGCGGATCTCGGGAGCCAGTTCTTCGACGGCCCGCTCCCACGCTCGGTCGAGATCCCCTCCATCGAGCCCACCCGGGACGGCTACGTCGGCTTCTGCACGACGACCGGCCAGCAGTGGACGGATTTCTGCTCGATGCTCGGCCACCAGGAGGTCGCGGAGGACCACCGCTTCCTGGAGGGCCGCGAGCGGATGGAGCACATCGAGAAGATGCAGGAGATGATCCACTCCTGGACGCGCGAGCGGACGACCGACGAGATCATCGAGCTCTGCGAGCTGCTCCGGATTCCCGTCGCGCCGATCGGAAACGGCAGGGAGCTCCCGCGCTTCGACCACATGATCGAGCGCGGACTCTACGAGCGCGCGCCGGGGGGCTTCCTCCAGCCGCGCCCGCCCTGGCGGCTGGAGACGACGGAGCCCGCGCCGCTGCGCCCGGCGCCCGAGCTCGACGAGCACAGGGAGGCGCTGCTCGCGCTGATCGAGAGGCCCGAGGCCGCGCCGCCCGCGCCCGAAGGCGACACGGACCTTCCCTTCGGCGGGCTGCGCGTGGTCGACCTCACGGCCTTCTGGGCCGGCCCCTATGCGACCTCGATCCTCTCGGATCTCGGTGCGGACGTGATCAAGGTCGAGTCCGTGCAGAGACCCGACGGAATGCGCTTCGCGGGCTCCGTCCGCAACGAGGTCCTGTGGGAGTGGTCTCCGGTCTTCCACGGCGCGAATCCCGGAAAGCGGGACGTGACCCTGAGGCTGGATCACGAGAAGGGGATCGAGCTGCTCAAGCGCCTCATCTCCGATGCGGACGTCGTCGTCGAGAACTTCTCGGCCCGCGTGATGCCCGGCTTCGGGCTCGATGCCGACACGATCCGAGCGTTGAATCCCCGCGCGATCTTCGTCCGGATGCCGGCCTTCGGCCTGGAGGGTCCCTGGAAGGATCGAGCGGGATTCGCCATGACCGTCGAGCAGGTGAGCGGACTGGCCTGGGTGACGGGCTACGAGGACATGCCGCTGGTCGTCCGCGGCAGCTGCGATCCCATCGGCGGAGCGCACGCGGTCTTCGCCCTGGGCCTCGCGCTCGAGGAGCGTCGGAGGACGGGGCGCGGCCAGGTCGTCGAGGTGCCGCTGGTCGAGCCCGCGCTGAACATCGCCGCCGAGCAGGTGATCGAGTACTCGGCCTACGGCGTGCTGCTGGGGCGATCCGGCAACCAGATGCCGCACGCGGCGCCGCAGGGGCTCTTCGAGACCCGCCATGCCGACGAGCGGGTCGCTCTCTCCGTCACCCGCGACAGCGAGTGGCGCGGGCTCTGTCGCGCGCTCGGGGCGGACGACTGGCGGCTCTCGATGGAGCTCTCGAGCCATCGCGGCCGGCTGGCGGCGCAGGACGAGCTGCTCGAGCGCATCGACCGGTGGTGCGCCGAGCGGTCGCGCGACGAGGTCGTCTCCGCCCTGCTCGCCGAAGGCGTGCCCGCCGCGGCGGCGATCAACGCGCACGACCTGATGCCCCATCCCCAGCTCGAGGCGCGTCACTTCTTCCAGACGCTGAAGCATCCCCATACGGGTGCGACCCGCTACCCGAGCTTTCCCGCCTGGCTCACCGCCTTCGAGCGCGAGCTCCATCGCGGTCCGCCGCCGACCCTGGGCCAGCACAACCGCGAGATCCTGCAGGGCGAGCTCGGGCTCACCGACGAGGAGCTCGAGTCGCTCGAGGCCGAGCAGGTCATCGGGACGCGCCCGAGCTTCCTCTGAGTCCGATCGGCGTCGCCAGACGCATCTCACCGGGTCCGAACGCTGGGCCGGGCCCGACGAGCCGCAGGGCTCGGGGAGGCCCGGGACCCCCCTCGGCTTCGCGGGGGCGGGCGACGGATCACGGATCACGCTGGAGATAGAAGCAGGCCTGATCGCCCCGTCCGGCGCGTCGCCAGACCCGCGCCTGCCAACGGAAGCCCAGCCGCGTCCACACGCCGAAGATCCGTCGCCCGCTCCGGCCGGCCTCGGAGAGCGCGACGTCGCGGCGATAGAGCTCGCTGCCCCAGACCTGGAAAGGGCCCGAGTCGTCCTCGACGGCGACCAACCGGAAGCCCGAGGCGTGGGCGAGCGTCTCGATGCTCGCGCGGGTGTGGAGATGGAGATGGCGCGGGGCGTCCAGCTGCACCCAGTGGGCCCCATAGCGAGAGCGGGGCTCGCCATCGGCACGCGGCGTGCGCAGCAGGAGCCAGCCACCCGGCTCGACCAGCCGCGCAAAGGCGGCGAAGGCGGCGCGCGGATCCCGCACGTGCTCGAAGCTGTGATGGGCCATCACGAGATGATGATGTCCCTCGTAGGCCTCGAACGAGAGACGGATCAGCCGCGGGCCCGCCCCCTCCTCGAGCGACCCCGGGAGTCGCTCGTCCAGACCCGTGAGTCGCGTGAATCCCGCCCGATCCATGCGCTGGAGCAGCCGGCCCGATCCGCATCCGACGTCCAGGATCGAGCTGTCCAGCCCGGTCCCGGTGCGGGCGAGCCAGCTGAAGCCCCCGAAGCGCCGACCGGTCCGAAGCCCGAACCGACGGGCCAGCCCGAGGCGCAGGAGGGAGAGCGCGCGTCCTCCGGCTCGACGCCAGGCATGGGCTCGACGTCGACCGCCCGGCGCCTGCCTCGTCGTGTAGTACGCGCCGCCGTAGAAACGCTCGAGGTCGGCGGGAATCTCCCGGATCTGCAGGCAGCCGCAGCACTCGCACTCGAGATAGTCGAAGGTCTCGCGCGTTCCGATCATGCGCTCCCGCGCCGTCAGCGCGGGCCGCAGGTCGCCGCCGCAGACGCGACAGCCGCCTCGAGTCCGGACCGGCGTCTCGTCCGAAGGTCCCTGCGATGCGTCGATCGGATGCGATGTGTCGCTCATAGCAGGGCGAGCTGCCCCTCGGCCGACTCGCCCGTCTCGCCGACCCAGGCAGGCATCTCCCCGACGCGCTCGAGTGCGTCGATCCGGCGGTGGAGATCGCGCGCGATCGCGGGCGACTCGCGATTGCTGGGTGAGTGGACGAAGACCAGCGGTCGCAGCCCGTCCCGGATCCAGCCGGCGAGCACGCGAGCCCAGCGGTCGAGCCAGCGTTCGTTCACGGCGGATTCGGGATGGAAGACGATGCGCACGATGGGGTCGATGGAGAGCGCCTCCTCGCGCACCGGAAGGTCGGGCTTCACGTGGCGCGCTGCGAGGATGTCGGGATGGTCGCTCGGTCCGTCCCGCAGAGGCCGCGTATCCATGATCACGCGACCCGCATCGTGGGCTTCGAGGATCTCTTGCGCGAGGCGCGCCGGAAGGCCCTCCTGTGTCAGATCGGGGCTCCTGAGCTCGACCGCGAAGCGCAGGTCGTCGGGGAGCGCGGCGAGGAAGGTCTCGAGACGCGAGAGCCCGGAGGCGTCGAAGCCCGGCGGCAGCTGGATCATGAAGGGGCCGAGCTTGCGACCGAGTGGACGCAGCCCGTCGAGGAAGCTCCGGGTCTCGGGCAGGGCGTCGCGGAGCAGGCTCTCGTGCGTGATCGCCTTCGGGAGCTTGAAGCAGAACCGGAACTCCTCCGGGCACTCGGCATCCCAACGGGCCACGGTCCGGGAGCTCGGCGTGGCGTAGAAGGTCGTGTTGCCCTCGACGGCGTTGAAGACCCGTGCGTACTGCGCGAGATGGTCGGCGGGTCGACTGTCGCGGGCATAGAGACTCCCCTGCCAGCCGGCGAACCCCCAGAAGGGCATCCCGAGCGCCATCCGTTCGATCATCGCATCGAGGTCCTTCTGGTCGCTCGGGTGGAGCGCCTTCTCATCATGCGCGCCCAGGCCCCGCTCGAAGCGGCGCGTCTCCCTGTCGACGGGAGCGGACCCGTCGGGCGCGCCGCGCGGCTCGCCTTGCCAAACCGCGGCCCGTCCCCGAATCTTCCGGCCATCCCCCCGAGCTCATCTGCCTGGAGGCCCTCTCGATGTGGCGATCCGTCCTCGCGTGCATCCTCGAGAACACGTCCGTCCGCGGTCGCCGACGAGCGATCGACCCGCATCCCGCCGGCGTGCGATCCGCGATGTCTCGGCTGCGGCTCCTGCTCGCCTCCGTCCCCCTCGCCGCGCTCGTCCTCGCCGTCTGGCCGCCTTCTCCCACTGCGGCCCAGGACTGGGGGAGCGACCCCGAGGCCGACTGGTCGACCCCGTCGCGCAGCGATCCGGTCGCGACCCTGAGCGGCTGGTCGGCTCGCGCCGGACTGGGCTTCACCGCGGCGCCGGAGACCCTGCTCCTGCAATTCGAGGTCCCCTACGCCTTCGATCAGTGGGTGTCGGCGGGGCCGCTGCTGCAGGTCGGATTCGATGGCGAGAACACCGTCGTCGGCTCCTCGATGAACGTCACGATCACGATCCCCGACCTCCCCGGCAGCGACTTCGATCGTCTCCATCCCTACGGATTCGTCGGGCTGGGCTTCGCCGTGGTCGAAGACGACGATCGCAAGGACGACAACATCTCCGCGGGGCTCCTGATTCCCGTGGGCTTCGGCATCGAGTACCAGGTCAGCGACCGACTGGCCCTCGGCTCCCAGATGACCTTCAACATCCTGCCCGAGGAGATCCTGGAGCAGCGATTCTGGTACTCCTGGCAGGTGGGCGCCGTCCGCATCGCCTTCTGACCGCATCGACTTCTGACCGCATCGACTCCCGACCCGCGGACTCAGCCGAGGACGCCCTTCGCGCGCAGGCCGGCGATCTGGGCGCCGCTCCGGCCGAGCTCCAGCAGGACCTCGTCGGTATGCTCCCCATGCTCGGGAGCCATCGATCGTGGGACCCAGGGCGTGCCTTCGAAGTCGACCGGCGTCGCCGGCAGCAGCGTCATCCCTTCTCCGTCGGGGACCTCGACGAAGCCGCCGGCCGCGTGGGCCTGGGGGTCTGCCAGCACGTCTTCGACGGTGTTGACCGGGGCCCACCAGAGATCCTCCTCCTCGTCGAAGATCTCGCCCCACTCCTCTCTCGTCCGGGTCGCGAAGATCGCGTCGAGCTCCCGGATCAGCCCCTCGGCGTTCTTCGCGCGCTCGCGCGGGTCGGCATAGCGCGGGTCGTCGATCCAGTCCGGATGACCGACTGCCCGGGCGAGCGGCGGCCAATGGCGCTCGCCCTCGAGGCCGACGATCCAGAGGTACCGCCCCTCCGAATCCGCATAACAGTTCATGGCCGGATTGCCCATGGTCTGGCGGTTCCCGATCTGGATCCCGATCCCCATCCGCGCCGCCACGGCGAGATCGAAGGAGATCGTGTAGAGCCCCTCGCGCAGGAGGGAGGTCGACACGAGCTGCCCCTGCCCCGTCCTCTCCCGCTTGAAGAGCGCGGCCGAGATCCCGCCCGCCAGCGCGAGGCCCGCGTTGTGGTCTCCCATGCCTCCGCGCTGAAAGGGCGGCGGAGAGCCCGGAGGCGCCAGGGAGCCGGCGATGCCCGAGCGGGCCCAGAACGCGGCGATGTCGTAGGCCGCACGATCCGCGTCCGGCCCCTCGCGCCCGTATCCCGTGATCAGCCCGTAGACGAGCTTCGGGAAGCGCTCGGCGAGGGAGTCGGGATCGAGGCCGAGCCGCGCGAGGGCGGCCGGTCGGATGTTCGTCACGAACACGTCGGCCTGACGCAGCAGATCGAAGGCGATCGCCTGCCCCTCCTCCTTCCGCACGTCGACGACCACGCTGCGCTTGCTGCGATTGTCGTTCTCGAAGACCGGGTTGAAGGGCAGATCCCCGCCGAGCATCTGCGCGAAGAGCCGAGCGGGATCACCGAGGCCCGGAGGCTCGATCTTGACGACGTCCGCTCCCCAGTCGGCGAGGATCGCGCCCGCCGCGGGACCGGCCACCCAGACTCCCATCTCCACGACCCTGATGCCTTCGAGCGGTCCCGCCATTCGTCTCGTCCTCCTGTCTTCCAGACTTCCAGATCGCGCCAGGCGAGTCCCGGATCTCGTTCGGGACTCCGACGCCTCGGTTTCCGCTCCCCCTGCTCCGGGTCGGCTCGGGTCAATGCTGCACGAGTCGGACCTCGTCGACCAGCCCCCAGGAGAGCGCCGTGCGGGCGTCGATCCGCGCTCCGGAGAGGCCGAGCCAGGCGGTCCGCTGACGGCCGATCCGGGGCGGCAGGCTCGCCGTGCCGCCCGCCCCGGGAACGAGACCGAGGCCGACCTCCGGCAGCGCGAAGAAGGCATCCTCGCTCGCCCGGACATGCCGGCCGAAGGCGGGCAGCTCGACGCCAGCCCCGATGCAGGCCCCCTGGACCTCCGAGCGCAGCCTTCCGGCCAGGCGGGTGATCAGCAGCGCGGGGCTGCGCGTGGTCCGGATCGCATGGGCCTCGGCGGGATCCGGGAAGGAGCCGAACTCGTCGAGGTCGCCTCCGCTGCAGAAGGAGGGCCCCTCCCCCGAAAGCACGATCTCCTCGATCGAGGGATCGGCCGAGGCGAGCTGGAGCGCCTCGCAGAGCGCGTCACGCATGGCCCGGGAGAAGGCATTGTGACGGTCCGGACGGCTGAGGCGGATGTCGAGCCGCCCGCGATCCCGCTCGATCCGACACGGCGCCCCGGACTCCGCGTCCGATCGTCGGCTGCGACGGGGCGCTCTCCCGTCCAGCCAATGCTGGAACTCGCGACCGGACTGGAGCATCGAGTAGACGAAGGACTCGGCCAGCAGCCCCTCGTAGAGCGAGGCGCGGGGCGCGGCGCGCAGCAGCTGAACGAAGGCGAGCGCCGCGATCGGCGTCCGCTCGAAGCCGCGCAGCAGCAGGGCGAGCGCGTCGCGATCGGGAACGACCACGTCGCAGAGACCGGCCAGCCTCTGCGCGGTCGCCTCGTCGAGCCCTTCGGCTCCCAGGGCGATCGTGACGCACGGAAGGATCGGCAGCTGGTCCTTCAGGCGTCGGCCTGCCTCGGCGGAGAGCGTCTCGGCCCCGCTCTCGAGGTCCAGCCCCACCCAGCCCGGGCCCCCGCCCGCCGGCGAGAAGGCTTCGCCCGCGTCCGGCGCCACGAGCCGCTCGGCCAGCTCGGGGGCGCGGTGGAGGAAGCGCGGGTCGATCGTCAACCCGAATCCCGCAGCGCCTCACGAACCTTGCGGCGGAGCAGCTTGCCCGTCTCGTTGTAGGGCAGCTCACTCCAGAACTCGATGCGCTCCGGAGTTCGCGAGGATCGGAGTCGATCCTTCACCCACTGCTGCAGGGCATCGACCGACGTCGGATGCGACTCGCTCTGCACGACGACGGCCGCCACGGCCTCGCCCCATTGCTCGTCGGGGATGCCGACGACCGCGACGTCGATCACCGAGGGATGCTCGATCAGGACGTCCTCGATCTCGCCCGGGGACATGTTCTCGCCCCCGCGCACGATCACGTCGTCCATGCGGCCTTCGAGGAAGAGGTATCCGCCCTCGTCGAGATGGCCGCCGTCCCGCGTGTTGAACCAGCCCTCGTCGTCGAGCAGGCTGCCCTTGCCCCGGTACTCGCCCGAGACCTGCTCGCCCCGGACGTGGATCAGGCCCCGCTCGCCGGCCGGCAGGACCGAGCCATCCTCGGGATCCCGGATGCAGACCTCGATCGTCGGCAGGGGCTGGCCCACGGACACGATGCGCCGGCGCACGCTCTCGTCCTCGCTCGCCATCGCCTCGCGATGGTCCGCGGGTCCGAGCAGGGCGATCGTCGAGCTGGTCTCGGTCAGCCCGTACGCGTTCGTGAAGTCGGTCTCCGGAAAGAGGCGCATCGCCTTCTCGATCACGGCCTGGGGCATCTTGCCGCCCCCGTAGGAGAGCGCTCGGAGATTCGGCAGGTCCGCCGTCTCCCGACCTTCGAGAGCGTCGACGATCCGCGCCAGCATCGTCGGGACCACGAAGGCGTGGGTGACTCCGTGGCGCCGCGCCGCCTCGAGCCAGGCCTCCGCCGTGAAGTTCGGAAGCTGGATCACGCGACGACCGGAGTAGACCGAGCTGGCGATCGAGGCCATGCCCGCGATGTGATAGGGCGGCACGCAGACCAGCGCGGCGTCCGCCTCGTCGGCCCCCATGAACTCGACGGTCCCCAGCACGTAGGAGACCAGATGCTTCTGGCGCAGGACGGCTGCCTTCGGCGCCCCGGTGGTGCCGCTCGTGAAGAGCAGGATCGCGGTGTCCTCGGGGTCCATCGACCAGGGCTTCTCGCTCGAGCTCGCGTCTGCTGCGCGCACGGCGTCCAGCATCGCCTCGCGGCTCTCGACCTCGACGGTCTCGCTCGTGCCGGGCGTCTCGAGGCGATCCCCGAGCCGGGCCGCCCGCTCGGCATCCGTGACGAGTCGGCCGGGATGGAGCTGGGCGATCAGCGCGTCGAGCTCGGCGTCGGTCAGCCGATAGTTCAACGGCGCGAAGGGCACGCCCGCCCAGGAGGCGCCGAAGAGGCCGATCGGCACGGCGAGCGTGCTCACGTCGAGCATCGCGAGGTGCTCGGTGCGCCCGTCGTCGATCCGCTCGGCCAGGGCCCCCGCCGCATCGAAGAGCTGCTGATAGGTCAGCCGATCCTCGCCGTTCTGGAAGGCCACCCGTTCGCCGTACGCACCGGCCGCCATCTCGAGGAGCATCATCAGGTTCATGATTCACTCGCGCCGAGGGATCAGTCCGAGCTCGGGAGGGGCTTCGCTCCCTTGATCTCGAGCGGCTTTCCGTCGACCGCCAGGCCGCCCTCGCCGGGCTTGGTGCAGAGGATCTCGAGGTCGCCGGCCTCGTTCGTGTAGCGCTTGCCCATCTGGGTCCCCTGCTTGTGCTCGGGATCGAGCTCGGCCCCCGCCGGAGCCTCGCCCGCGAGCTCGATCACCGGCGCGCCGCCACAGGTCAGCGTCACCTCTTCCTTGGGCGCCACCACCACCATCAACTCACTGCTGCACACCGCACTCTTGAGACGGGTGCCAGCCTTCAGAAGGGCCATCTTCTCGATCTCCTGTCTTCGTTCCTGGTCTTCGTCGTCTTCTTCTTCGTCGTCGTTCTCGTCGCTTCTCTCTGCTTCGACGGCTCGCGACTCGGACTGCGATCCGGGCTCGCTCCCGGGGCTCGTGACTCTGCTGCCCACCCCGGGCCCATGACTCTGTCGAACGGCCCGGGCGCGCGAGCCCCTTCCGATGAGACGGTCGACGCGTCTCCGAGGCGCGCCCTGCGGAGGGCGCCACTCGCTCGACCGCTCCGGACCTGCAGGTTGAACGGGGTGACCGAGAGTACGGATTTCACGGGCCGAATGCTAACCTCCGCTCACCGAGAAGCCGATGCCCCGCTCCCCCCGCCCGCTCTCCTCTGTCCCCTCGCCCCGCGGCCCCGCCTCCGGACCGGAGTCCGTCGAAGGAGCGAGCCGCTTCGACCCCTCTGGCGTCGCGTCTCTTCGCGCAGACACGCCATGCGCAGACGCGGCCGCTGCCCACGCCCGCTCCCTGCTGATCGGTTGCGGTCTCGGCCCGCGTCTCGGCGCGCTCTCCGCGGCCCGCCCCGGCGGGCCCTCTGCGGCGCTCGAATGGGCCCGGTCGGGAGCCATGTCCCTCACCGGCGAGATCGACGGCCCCCCGCTCTTCGCCCCCGGACCGCTCGGGGCGGCGGCGCGTGGGGCGGGCCTCGCTCTCGCCGCACTCGCACCCGACTCCGACCTCGCCGGACTCGATGCCCCGGCCCTCCTCGGCGAGCGGGCCGCCCTGCTCGGACTCGCCCGACGAGGTCGGGTCTCCCCGGGCGGAAGCGCACGGCTGCTCCCGACTCGCGACGGCTGGATCGTGGCCAACCTGCCGCGGGAGGAGGACTGGTCTCTGGTACCGGCTTGGCTGGAGATCGATCCGGTCTCGCTCGCGGGCCCGCATGACTGGTCGCGGGTGGCCCGCGCGCTGAGGGATCGGTCGGCGACGGAGCTGATCGAGCGGGGACGGCTGATGGGCCTCGCCACGGCGCCCGTCCCGGCACCGCCAGGCCGCCCGAGCCCGGGCGAGAGCACGAGCCGGCGCTCGAGGTCCTGGCTCGAAGCGACCCATGTCCACGCCCGGGACGCGGGGCCCCTCGGCAGCGATCGTCGGATCCGCGTGCTCGACCTCTCCCATCTCTGGGCCGGACCGCTGGCGACCTCCCTGCTGGCCCGAGCAGGCCTCGACGTGCTCAAGCTCGAGAGCCCCGCCCGCCCCGATGGCGCGCGCCGCGGGGACCCGGTCTTCTTCGATCTCCTCCACGGCGGAAAGCGGGGCGCGGCGCTCGATCTGCGCCAGCCGGGCGACCGGACGCGCTTCGAGGCGCTGCTCGAGACCGCCGACGTCGTGGTCGAGAGCGCTCGGCCCCGGGCCCTCGAGCAGCTGGGCTACGACGCGGCCCGCTGGGTCGACGATCGCCCCGGACGCATCTGGGCCTCGATCACGGGCTACGGACGCAGGGGACCCGAGCGGGACTGGATCGCCTATGGAGACGACGCGGCCGTCGCGGCGGGCCTGGCCTGGCCGCCTGGCTGCGAGCGCTCCGGGATCCGCGGGTCGAGAGGGGGGTCCGGAGACGGGTCCAGAGGCGGAGTCGGGCTGGCTGCGCCCGGTCCCTGCTTCTGCGGCGATGCCATCGCCGACCCGCTCACTGGACTCCATGCCGCCGTCGCGATCCTGGGTCATCTACGCGCGGGCCGGGGTGGGCTGCTCGACCTCTCCCTGGTCGGGGTCGCGGCGCACGCGGCTGCTCTGCCCGCCGACACCCTCGTCCTGCCGGTGGAGCGCTCGGCGCAGGGCTGGGGAGTCGTCACCGAGAGCGGGCTCGTCCCGGTCGCGGCGCCCCGAGCGCGCCAGCCCCTCGCGAGGGCGCCCTCTCTGCGCCCGCCCCCGCGGGGCAGGGGCTGGACCGACGAGAGCCTCTCGTGCTGATCCGCGACGCGGAGATCGAGGGGCGACGGACCGACCTGCGTTGCCGGGACGGACGCATCCAGGAGATCGCTCCGCGACTCCCGCCCGGTCCGTCCAGCGAGCACGAGATCGATGCGCGGGGGGGAGCCCTCCTGCCCGGGCTCCACGATCATCATCTCCATCTCCTCGCGCTGGCCGCAGCGCTCGACTCCGTCGTGTGCGGACCGCCCGCGGTGGCGGATCGAGAGACGCTGCGCGCTCGACTGCAGGCGGCTCGCCCCTCGCGCGAGGGCTGGCTGCGCGGCACCGGCTATCACGAGTCGGTGGCCGGCGTGCTCGACCGACAGGCCCTCGACGCGCTGCGCGACGACGTCCCCGTCCGCATCCAGCACCGCAGCGGATCCATGTGGCTGCTGAACTCGGCCGCCATCCGGGCGCTCGACCTCGATCGGCTGGGAAGGGGACCCGAGGGCGTCGAGCGCGACGCCGCCGGAGCGCCGACGGGCCGGCTCTTCCGGCTCGACGGATGGCTGCGGGAGCGGCTGCCTTCCGGCTCGCGACCCTCCCTCGCGGCGGTGGGCGCCGAGCTCGTTCGTTGTGGGGTCACCGGCGTCACCGATGCCACCCCGACCACCGGCCCCGAAGAGCGGGCGTGGCTCGAGTCGGCCCAGCGAAGCGGGGACCTGCCTCAGCACATCCTGCTCATGGGGCCCCTCGACCTGACGAAGGCCTCCCGCAGCGAAGGGACGCGGATCGGGATCGGGGCGCGCAAGCGTCTGCTCGACGAGCCCGCGCTGCCCGACCTCGCGGAGCTGATCGACTGGATCGCGGCGGCCCATGCCCGATCGCGCCCCGTCGCCTTCCACGCGGTGACCCGCACGGAGCTCCTCTTCGCGCTCGCCGCCCTGGAGGCGGCCGGCCCGCTGTCCGGGGACCGGATCGAGCATGCCTCGGTCGCGCCGGCAGAGACGCTCTCGCGGATCCGCGCGCTCGGCCTCACGGTCGTCACCCAGCCGAACTTCGTCGCCGAGCGCGGAGACGCCTACCGGCGCGAGGTCGATCCGCTCGACCTCCCCTCTCTCTACCGTCTGCGGAGCTGGCTCGAGGCCGGCGTCCCGCTCGGCGGCGGGACGGACGCGCCCTTCGGTGGCTTCGATCCCTGGCGGGCGATGCGAGCGGCCGTCGACCGGCAGACGCTGGCAGGGGCGGTTCTCGGCCCGGACGAGCGGATCACGCCCGAGGCCGCGCTCGCCCTCTTCACGACCGGGTCCCAGCGACCCGGTGGCCCGGTCCGGCGCGTCGCCGTCGGCCGGCCTGCCGACCTCTGTCTGCTCGATCGACCGTGGGCGGAGGCGCGCCAGGATCTCTCTCGCGAGCGCGTCCGGGCGACCTTCATCGAAGGCGAGCGGATCGAGGCCATCCCCGGCTCGACTCGCTGACCCGGCCCCCGGCGCACGCCCTGTCGCCGTCCCTCCATCCCTCCGAGGGGCCTTCGGTCGAAGGCCTCCCGCTCCCCCTCCGCGGCTCGCGCATCCCCCTCCGCGGTCGCGCGCGATCACGGGGCTCAGCCCGAGTCGCAGAGCTGCCGATGAATTGCGTGACCGCGCAGCGAGGCGCGGCGTCCAGCGCCACGGAGAATTCCATGACGAGCCGTCCCCGGCGCCCCCACATCCTCACGACGCAGTCCCGGCCCCCCTCCACGAGTCGCCTTCGGAGCCTGCGACCCTGCAGCGCGATCGCGCCCCTTCTCGTCACTCTCCTGCTCTCGGCGAGCTGTCGGGAGCCGGTCGACCCTCTGCTCCGGGAGCGGGTCGCACTGCTCGACGGCTCGATGCTCGCGCGCGTGCTCGAGCGGACGAGCCGGCTCGAGGGGACGCCCATCGCACGCCAGGGACGAACGCTTCGCGAGCGCCTCGAAGGCTGCGAGACGCTCTGGGGACATTTCGAAGCGGAGGAGGCCCTCGACCGACTCCTCGCTCGACTCCGGTGCCTCCGGCCCGCAGACGAGAACGACGCGCGCCTCGCCCTCGCGCGCGCCCGACGCGGAGAGGCCGGCGGCTGGATCCAGTGGCCCGTGGGCCGGGACGGAAGGCTCGAGCTCAGACTCGAGGCCGAGGACGTGGATCTCGCCCTCCGCGGCCGCCTCGAGCCGCCGAGCGAGCTCGGCGGCCTGGCCCTGATCCTGCCCGGAACCGACCCCCCGGCCCCCGCCGCGATCGAGCCCGCCCACACCCTGATCCATGCCCGGCTCCGTCCCGCGGAGGGCTTCCGCCTCTCGCGCCT
>CAYXLY010000074.1:0-13179 GCA_964466005.1 uncultured Spirochaetaceae bacterium
GAGATTCTCCGGAGTGACTGGAGTTCAGACGTGTGCTCTTCCGATCTGGGATGGGCGCCTTCGAGGGATCGAGGCCGTTGAAGTCGCGACAGATGTCCCAGACCTCGCGCAGCTTCGTCCGCAGATGGCGCTCCCCGAGATGGCGCAGGTCGAGCCAGAGATGGTCGCCGAAGTCGCTCTCGACGCCGAGACCGCGCTTGATCTGATCCATCATGTGGCGCGAGACGACGTCGCGGCTCGCGAGCTCCTGCTTGTCCGGCTCGGCCTCGACCATGAAGCGCTCGCCGCGGGCGTTCAGGAGATGGCCGCCGTCGCCCCGACAGCCCTCCGTGACGAGGATGCCGCTCGGGACCAGACCCGTCGGATGGAACTGGACCGCCTCCATGTTCGCGAGCGGGACGCCGGCCTCGAGGGCGAGGACGGCTCCCGTGCCCTCGTTGATGGTCGCGTTCGTCGTGTATCGGCCGTAGATCCGGCCGTGGCCGCCGGTCGCGATCACCGTCGACTTCGCGAGCCAGGCGGAGAGTCCGCCCGTCCGCAGACATCGCACGACGGCCCCCCAGCAGCGCCCGGCCTCGTGGATCAGGCTCATCGCCTCCATCCGGTCGAGGACCGTCACTCCGAGCCGGACGACCTCGCCGTCGACCGCGTAGAGCACCGCATGCCCGGTGCCGGCGGCCGCATAGCAGGCACGCCACTTGGCCGTCCCGCCGAAGTCCCTGTGCATGATGAGCCCGGCCTTCTCCTCGGGCTCGTCGATCTCGACCTTCTCGCCCTTCACGAAGTAGGTGTTCCGGCCGGGGCGCACGCGGGTCCAGGGCACGCCCCAGTGCGCCAGCTCGCGGACGGCCACCGGCGCCTCCTCCGCGAAGATCGTGGCGACCTCCTGGTCGGCCCCCCAGTCGGAGCCGCGCACCGTGTCCAGGAAATGCAGCGTCGGATCGTCGCCCTCGGCCTTCACGCAGTTGCCGAGCGCCGCCTGCATGCCGCCCTGGGCCGCACAGCTATGGCTCCGCCGCGGCGGCACCAGCGAGAGCAGGGTCACGTCGTGCCCCGCCATCGCGGCCTCGATGGCGCAGCGCTCTCCCGCGAGGCCGCCGCCGATGATCAGGACGTCGGTGGTCTGGATCTGCATGCGCTTCAAGCCTCCAGCAGGAATGCGAGGGGCGGCTCGAGCCAGCCCGCCATCACGACGAGGGTGAGCAGCCCGAGGCCGAGGAATGCGAAGAGCAGGGCATGCTCGATGCGGCGGAGCGTCGTGCGGCCGAGCCGCGCGCCGATGCCCCACTTGACGGCAAAGCGGTAGAGGCCCGTGCTGGCATGGAACTCGACGCCGAGCAGGAGCAGCGCGTAGAGGATCCAGAGGCCGCCGCCGACCCGGGCCTGACTCGAGGCGGCCTCGATCCCGACGTGGACGCCGAAGAGATCGGTGAAGACGTCGAGGCCGACGAGCACGAGATGGAAGCTCCCGAGGACCAGGAGGATCATTCCGGTCCAGACCTGCCAGATCCAGAGCGAGGACTCGAGATGGCCCGGCAGGGGGCCCTGGGCCGGTCGCAGGCGGCCGGTGAGCGCTCGCATGCGCCGGCGATCGCGGATCTGTGCGGGGATCTTGCGGCTGGCCATCGCACCGTGAACGAGGAAGAGCACGCTGATCGCGATGATCGTGGGCTGGGCGATACGGAAGTCCTCGAGCCCGCCGGCCAGGGCGTCGAAGCCGCGGGCGCCCGTCAGGATCGAGCCCACCAGGAACATGTGACCCCACATGAAGAAGGCGAGCGCGACGCCGCTCAGCCCGCTGATGAGCTCGTAGCGGAGCTCGCGGCGGGCATCCTGGACCGCTGTCGCCCGGCTCCTCGAGCCTCGGCCGGGGAGCCTGGGACGACCGGCGGGAGCGGCTTCGCGAGAGGAAGGGGAGTGGAGAGGAGGAGTCGCCGTGGCCATGGGCGGACCCTAGTCGCCGCCCAGGACTGTTCAAGTATTGTCTAGATAAAAACTAGACATTATTGGGCCCGCGACCCGGGCTTCACCCAGGCCCGGGCTTCACCCAGGAGAGCCCCTCGTGCTCGCAGAGGTCGGCGAGCAGATCCTCGAGCAGCGCCCGGGCCTGTCCGGTCTGGACGCCGAGCCGCTGATGGAGCCGAGCGTCCGCCTCGTTGCGGGACTCGCAGGAGAGGGAGTAGCGCTCGAAGGAGACCAGCGCCGAGACCAGCGAGGAGAGGTGATTGGGACATTCGCAATCGACCCCCGAGCTGACCTCGAAGAGACGCGCCAGCTGATCGTCGTCGAATCGTCGGGGCGGAGCCGCCGGGAGCGTCGCTCCGCTCTCCGACAGGCTCCGCGCGGTCTCCGGTCGCTCGGAGCCCGCCTCGTTCTCGGGGGACGCCGGCGGATTCCGCACGCGGGCCTGCTCGATCATCCGCTGATCGTGGAGGATGCGTCTCAGCTGCTCGAGCCGGACGGGCGTCTGTACGAGACGCGCGCCTGCCCGGGCGAGACGCGCGAGGGCGGCACGCTGTGCGAAGCGATAAAGCACGACGACCAGCGGCCGCGCGGGAAGATCCCGGCAGGCACGGACGAGCTCGAGGCCTCCCTCTCCGATCTCATCGAGCTCCAGGATCACGATCTCGAAGGCCGCGCGCCGCGCCTGCTCGAGGAAGCCATCCGGGTCGCGTCCGGAGAGGGCGACCTCGAGCTCGGGAAAGGCGACGGCGTTCGCATTCAGCTGAGCCTCCAGCCCGGGCGCGATCAGCGCCAGCCGAGCGGGCCCCGCCTGGGGAGCGGTGTCCGCCGGGGCGGTCCGCGCGTCGCCGAGATCCGCGATCCGCTCCAGCAGAGCACGCAGATCCTCGTCCGGCAGGTGAGCGACCCTGCCGATCGACTGGCTGCAGTCGACGAGCGCCTTCAGGAGCTGGAGACGCTCGACGGTCCGGTCGTCGTAGCGCCGCCTCCCGGTCTCGCTCCGGAGCGGCTTGATGGCGCCGTATCGACGCTCCCAGGCCCGGATCGTATGGGGATCGAGACCGGTGAGGGTCGCCACCGTCCCGATCTGATAGCTGTGCTCGGCGGCCGACTCGACTGAGGATGTCACTGCGTCGTCTCCCTGGGCTTCGCGCGAAGCCCTCCGATCCGCGTTCTCCGATCCGTCGGAAAATCCCGCCTAACGGGACGCCCCCTCCGGATGCAACGGATCCTCGCGGACGCGACGGCGCAGCGACACGACGAACGCCATCACGACGGCGGCGATTGCGTTCGCCACGGCGATCCGCTCGATGCCCAGCGTCTCCCAGGACAGCCCGAGGAGCAGGGCGACCAGCATGAACATCGCCTGGAGACCACCGAAGAGGCCCAGGACCCCGAAGACGAGCTGCAGACGGATCGGGACGCCGCGGCTCGAGAGCGTGTACTCCGCAGAGACCGCCGCCGCGGCCACGACCAGGAAGGCGGCGCCGTGCAGCAGCGTGTAGCCGAAGACGAGACCGGGCTGGATCGCGGCCGCCGATGTCAGCGACTCCCCCCGGAAGAGCGCGGCGCCCAGCATGTTGGGCGTCGCCAGCGGCGCGCCCGCCAGCGCATCGAGCACGAGCAGGAAGATCGCGACCGACGCCGCGCCCGCGAGTCCGACCGGGATCGCTGCGCCGAGGTAGGGCATCGAGCGGGATCCCGTGCGGTCCGCGTCGGTCCAGGTCGACGGATAAGGGGCAGTCTGGGGATGGGTTCGGGTCATGATCATCTTCTCCTTGGGTCGTGGGCGGATCCCCGTTCGGGGAGTCTCGTCGGGTCGTTTCTCGTCGACTCGCTCTGAGCGAGCGCCTTACCCGCGGAGGTCGCGGAGGCGCATGGGAATGAAGGTCCGTGGACGGCGGACGCAGTTCGGGGCGCGCTCAACCGGACAGGCCCCTCGAGGCGTCGCGCACCGGATGTCGCCAGCGAAAGGAGACGCACTCGTCGAGGCTGGCGGGCAGCCCCTCCTCCACCGAGGCGTGGATCGGCTCCAGCCCGAGCTCGGGCCAGACCTGCCGCGGGGCGACCGGCAGGTTCATCCTCCAACCGCGAACGGTGTCGGGCGCGAAGAGCGTGGGCGCTCCCCGGAGATCGGCCAACCGCTCCAGCGCCCAGGCGCCGACGAGAGCCAGCCCACCGGGAGCCCGCAGCGCGCGGAAGCCCCCGTAATGATCCCGCAGTACGGCGAAGAAGTCGTTCCAGCAGGTCGGGACGTCGTCGGCGACCGGAGCGGTCCCCGACCAGCCCTGGTCGGCAGCGGCGATCAGGAGCCGGGCGGCATCCTCCACATGGAGATGCCCATGGGTGTTCGTGCCCGAGCCCGGCAGCAGGACGAGGCCGGATCGGAGGCGATCGAAGAGGAAGCTGCGGGCGCCGTAGACATGGGGCAGCCGCAGGATGCCGAGGGAGAGATCCGAAGAGCCCTGCTCGCGGAGAGCGCGCTCCGCCTCGAGCTTGGCACGCCCGTAGCCGATCTGCGGCTCGGGCCGCGTCTTCTCGTCGATCGGCTTCGCAGTGGAGCCGTACACGAGCAGACTGCTCGCCAGCACGAGATGGCGGACACCGGCCTGCCGCGCCGCGCGAAAGAGCGCGAGCGATCCGCCCACGATCGACGGCTGGATCTTCGAATAACGCTCGAAGGTCGCCCGCGCGCCGAGGTGGATGATCGCGTCGACGCCCTCGACGGCCCGGCTCAGGGTGGCCGGCTTCATGAGATCGCCGTAGACGAGCTCGGCGTCGAGCGGGGCCAACAGTCGGCCGCGCTCGCGACGCCGCACGAGGAGGCGGGGCCGTCGACCGGCCGCCGCGAGCTGCCGGGCGACCTCGTAGCCGATGAAGCCGGTCGCTCCGGTCACCAGCACGCGCCGCGAGGCCGAGGCGGGCCCGTCCGACGTCGCGGCGCATCGCCTCTGTGAGTCCGCCGGACTCACTGGAGCCCCATGTCCCGAGCGAGATCCAGGGCCGCCTCGTTCGTTCGCAGGGCGGCCAACGCCTGCTTCTCGATCTGTCGCACGCGCTCCCGGCTGACGCCGATCCGCTTCCCGATCTCCGCCAGCGTCTGGGGGGCCCGGTCGAGGAGCCCGTAGCGCCACTCGATCACCTTCCGGTCGCGATCGGAGAGGCTCGGGAGAAGGGCCTGCAGCGCTCGGCGCAGGGCCTCGCGATCGAGATCCTCGCAGGGCTCCGCCTCCACCTCCGCCGAGAGCGTCTCTCCGACGGTCAGCGCTTCCGCGCCGCCCAGGGGCGCCTCGCAGGAGATCTCGGCGCTCAGGCTCCGACGCAGGTCGTCCACCTCGGAATCGCCCTGGACCACGGCCTCGGCCAGCATCATCTCCGAGGGCTCCGCCGCACGGCTCACCCGGAGCTGCCGCTCGACCTGCTTCATCTTGCGCTGCTGATCGAGCACGGGGCTCGGCACGCGGATCACCCGCGAGTCGTTGGCGACGGCCCGCACCAGCGCCTGCTCGATCCACCAGACGGCGTAGGTCGAGAACTTGTAGCCCCGCGTGTAGTCGAACTTCTCCACCGCCCGGATCAGACCGACGTTGCCCTCCTGGATGAGGTCGAGGAAGGGCACGCCCTGGCCGCGATAGTTCTTGGCGCAGCGGATCACCAGCCGGAGGTTGTGGCTGATGAAGCGGTTCTTGCTGTCGGTGAGGCGGGCCAGCGCCTCGGCGGCGCGATCCAGGATGGCGCCGAGGGCCTTCGGTCCGCCCACCTCCCCCGGATCCGCCGACGACGGCAGGCCTTCGAGGATCGTCACCAGCCGGGGCAGCGCGATATGCGCCTCCTCGAGGCGTCGGGCGAGCTCCTCGCGCAGCTCGCTCTGCCGGGCGCGGGACGCCCGCGCCTTTCGTGCCTTCTCGAAGCGGCCCAGCGTGGCCTGGACCCGGGCGAGCTTCTCGTCGATCTCGCGGGACCAGTTGGTGCCGCTGGCGTCGCGGTGGAAATGGCTGAGGGCGCCGGAGACCAGCCCCCTCTCCTGACGATCCCGCCACTCCTGGACGACCTGACGAGCGGTCTCGGGGAGGGTGGACAGCTCGGCGCGCAGGGACCGCTCGGCCTCCGCCATCGCGACGCAGAGATCGTCCTGCTCGTGGGTCGAGAGCACCGGCGTATCCCGGATCTCGTCCAGGTAGTGGTCGAGAATCGCGGGCTCGGGTCCCGTGCTCTCGGGCTCCGGTGCGTGTCCTGCGTGTGCGTGAAAGCTGCCCATTCTTCGTTCTCCTCTGGCTCGTCGGGCCGGCTCGGTCGGACTCTCTCGTGAGCGATCTCGTGAGCGATCCGTCGATGCGTGCCTCGCTTCGTCTCTCGTCCGACGTCCAGAACATCGGTCGTTGTCCATATTTTGTCAATAATTTTTATAGACAAAATATGGACCAGATCGAATTTTCTGCGTGAGATGGGAGATCGAGCCGGGCGGCGCGTCCAAAGGGGCCAGTCGGAGCAGGAAGGCGGCCGTCCCCGGCGGACAAGTTGGCTGTTCGCGAGGCGTCTCAGTCCGCGCTGGACCCGCCTCCAGGCGCTCACGGCCGGGCTCAGCAGGGCTCAAAGACGCTCAGCGGCGCTCGCTGCGAGCTCGCCAGTCGTTCGGGGGGCTCTGGGCGGTGCTCCAGGGGCAGGCTCGATCGCGAGCGGGCGCGAGGAGGGCCATGCGACGAGTCGGAGACGTCGGAGAGGGAGTCAGGCGGAAGTAGAGAGCAGGGATAAGGGAGGAGGAGCCGGGGAGGACGAGACGGGCTCTAGAAGAGCCGCTCCTGACCCAGGGAGGGCTCGGGGAGCACGGACTCCATCGCCAGGAGCCGGGCCTTCAGGTCGAGGCCGCCTGCGTAGCCCTGAAGGGCTCCGCCGCGCGCGATGACCCGATGGCAGGGAATCACGAGCGGGATCGGGTTGGCGCCATTGGCGGCGCCGACGGCGCGCACTGCCCGCGGTCGACCGATCGCTGAAGCGACGTCGGAGTAGGCCATCGTCTCGCCATAGGCGATCTCGCTCACGACCTCGTAGACGGCGTGCTGGAAGTCGGTGGCCCGGAGATCGAGATCGACGGCGAACTCGTGGCGCTCGCCGTCCAGGAAATCGAGGATCTGATCGATCAGGTCGTCGTGGTCGGTCCGGCGATCCACGACGCGCGCGTCGGGCGCATGGACCTGCCTCCAGCCCTCGAAGCCGCGGCCGTTGGCATGCGGCAGCTCGAGATAGGCCAGTCCCTTGTGGCTGGTCACGATCCGGAGGCGACCGATCGGCGACTCGAAGCGGCTCGTACAGAGGACTTCCATCTCGTTCCAGTCTACCGGACCCTCGACGCGCCCGGAGCAAAAACTTCGATCAATCGTCGCCGACTCGTCGTGCAGCGGCCGGCTCAGTGCGCGGCCCCGGCGACCCGTGCGGGGAAGCCCGGTCCGGCGCCACCAGCTCCGACTCCGCGATGCCCAGGCGCTTCAGCATCTTCTGCAGCGATTGGCGCGGGATGCTCAGCTTCTCGGCCGCCCCGCTCTTGCTCCCGACCTCGCGGATCGCGGCCACCAGCATCCGACGCTTCAGCGCGTCGACCGCGCGATTGAGATCCCAGTCGTCGATCGGACGATGGGCGGCGGCCTCGACCGGGCGGGCCGTGGACGCGGCCCCGCCCCGGACATGCTCCGAGAGGTCCTCGAGGCCGACGGGCTCGTTCGGATCCGCGAGGGCCGCGACGCGCTCGACCTCGTTGGCGAGCTCGCGCACGTTGCCCGGCCACTCGTAGACGACCAGCCGATCCATCGCCGCGTTCGAGAAGCCCGGGAAGCTGCGGCTCATGCGCGCGGCGGCGGCATCGAGGAAATGATGGGCGAGCGCGGGAATGTCGGAGGCCCGCTCGCGCAGCGGAGGCAGCTCGATCTCGACCACCCGCAGTCGGTAATAGAGATCCTCCCGAAAGAGCCCCTCCTCCACGCGCTTCTTCAGATCCCGATTGGTCGCGGCGACGACCCGCACGTCGACCTTCTGGGTCTCCGAAGAGCCCAGCGGCCGGATCTCGCCGTCCTGCAGGACGCGCAGCAGTCGGACCTGCATGCCGGGCTCCGTCTCGCCGATCTCGTCGAGGAAGATCGTCCCGCCATCGGCCAGCTCGAAGAGGCCCTTCTTGTCGGCGTGGGCGCCGGTGAACGATCCCCGCTTGTGACCGAAGAGCTCGCTCTCGAGCAGCGTGTCCGGCAACGCGCCGCAATTCTGGGCGACGAAGCGCTCGTCCTTGCGCGGCCCCGTATAGTGGATCGCCCGCGCGATCAGGTCCTTTCCGGTCCCGGTCTCGCCCGTGAGGAGCACCGTCGCGTCGGTCTGGGCGACCTTCTCCGTCACGTCGAAGACCTTCTGCATGGCCGGCGCCTCGCCGATGATGCCCTCGAAGGAGTAGCGGGCCTCGACCTGTCGCCGGAGGTAGAGGTTCTCGGCACGCAGCCGCGCGTTCGCCTCGGCGAGGGCGTCGGCGAGCTGGGCGTTCTCGCTCGAGAGCTCGTAGACCTCGAGCCCGCGCTTGACGGCGATCCGCAGCTCGTCGGGCTCCCACGGCTTGGGTAGATAGCGGTAGATGCGCCCCTCGTTGATCGCCCGGATCAGCGAGGTCATGTCGGCATAGCCGGTGAGCATCATGCGGATCGCTCGGGGCCGTCGCTCGATCACCTTCTCGAGGAACTCGACGCCGGCCATCCCGGGCATGACCTGATCGGAGATCACCAGGGCGATCTCCTCACGATCCAGGATCTCGAGGCCTTCCTCTGCGCTGCGTGCCGTGAAGACCCGATACTCGGCCCCGAGCGTGAGCTCGAGCGACTCGAGGATCGCGTCCTCGTCGTCGACGACCAGGATCCCGTAGCGATGCGACGCACCGGTCGGGCGCGCCCCTTCGATTCCGTCCATTCGCAGACCCTAGCAGCCCGTCGCCTCGCTCCCGCCGAGCGAAACGCCACGCCGCGTCCGCGTCGGCATCCGCATCGGCATCGGCATCGGCATCCGGATCGAGGCGCGAGCCCGCAGGCAGACGAGACGCCGGTCGGCTGCTGATCGGATGCCGAGCTAGCCGGACCGCTCCGCCACCCGCTTCTCGACGCGGTCCATCACAACGGCCTCGAGCTTGGTGTGCTCGAGCTGGTTGATCTCCTGGATTCCGGTCGGGCTCGTCACGTTGATCTCGGTCAGCAGGCCGCCGATGACGTCGATCCCGACGAAGAAGAGGCCGTGCTCCCTCAGGAAGGGGCCGACCGCCTCGATGATCCGATGATCGGCAGCGTCGAGCGGGGCGAGAAGGGCACGGCCGCCGACATGGAGGTTCGCGCGGTGCTCCGTGTCCGAAGGAACCCGCAGGACGGCGCCGATCGGCTCGCCCTCGAGCAGCAGGATGCGCTTGTCGCCCTGCCGGATGGCGGGCAGATAGCGCTGCGCCATGACCGCCCGGCGCTCGAATCGCGTCGACTGCTCGAGTATCGAGGTCAGATTCCGGTCGGATTCGTGGAGATGGAAGATGCCCTCGCCCCCCTTTCCGTCGAGCGGCTTCACGATCATCTCGCCGTCCTGCTCGGCCATGAAGGCCCGCAGCTCGGCGATCCGCCGGCTCACGCGCGTCGCCGGCATCAGGTCCGGGAACTGCAGCGCCAGGAGCTTCTCGTTGAAGGCGATGACCGAGCTCGGGCGGTTCAGGACGAGCGTGCGCCGACAGACGTCGAGGATCTGGGTCGCGACGATGAAGTCGCGGTCGACGGGCGGGTCCTTGCGCTGGAAGGCCACGTCCACCTCGGTCTCGAAGTCGTGGAGCCGGGCCTCCCCGCGGCGGATGGGGCGCTCGCTCCCGAGCGCCAGCTCGATCGGCACGGCGACCGCCCGGACGTGCCCCTCGTCGACCTCGAGGTCCGCCGGATCCACGTAGAGCACCCGATGCCCCCTCTCCTGGGCCTCGCGCATCAGGACGATCGTGGTCGAGGCGGCCAGCGGCTCGGACTCGACGGGATCCATCACGAAAGCCAGGGTGAGGGGCCTCACAGTCATGTCGAACTCCCGAGCCGAAAGGGGTGTCCCAAGGGGCGCCCGCCCTGGATGAGTCGTGCTCGTACCGGTCGAAGCCGGCGGCGATGCGATGTCGCGGTCCAAGTCGGCCTCGACGCCGGCGTTCGACACGCTCACGGGGCGAGACAGGCGGTCCGAGCGGCTCCTCGGCCTGCCTACCGGTAGCGTATGGGTCTACGCGTCGGCTAGCCTCTGCAACCTCGGAGATCACATGGCTTTTTTCCGGTCGGGGGGTAGCCGGAGCCGGATCTTTCGCGTCCTCGTCGCGCTCGTCGCGTTGGCCGCCCTGGGCGCCGCCGCGGGGGCGCTCGCGATCTACGTCCTGCTGCTCCGCGATCTCCCCGACTTCCGCAGTCTCGACGATTACCGCCCGCCGGTCGTGAGCGAGGTCTTCGACCGGAACGGAAGGCTGATCGGCGAGTTCTACACACAGAAGCGTCGGATCGTGCCGATCGACGAGATCCCGCGCCACGTCCGGCTGGCCTTCGTCGCCGCGGAAGACGGGTCCTTCTTCGAGCACGAGGGCATCGACTACGTCTCGATCCTCCGCGCCGCGATCGCGAACGTCCGCCAGGGCGGCATCGCCCAGGGCGCCAGCACGATCACGCAGCAGATGGTGAAGAGCCTGCTGCTGACTCCCGAGCGGACCTACAAGAGGAAGATGCGCGAGATCATCCTCGCTCGCCGCATCGAGTCCCAGTTCAGCAAGGAAGAGATCCTCTTCCTCTACCTCAACCAGATCTACTTCGGCCACGGCGCCTGGGGCATCGGACAGGCCGCGCGCACCTATTTCGGGAAGGACGCCCGGCACCTCACCATCTCCGAGGCCGCGATGCTGGCCGGCCTCGTGCAGCGGCCGAGCGCCTACGATCCTCTACGCAACCCCCGAGCCGCGGAGTCGCGGCGGCGCTACGTCCTCAGCCGCATCTACGGCGACGGCTACATCGACGAAGAGACCTATCTGGCCCAGCTCGCCGACCCGCCGGAGCTCGCCGAGCACGAGGACGAGAAGAACATCGAGGTCTCCCGCTACTTCGTCGAGGAGGTCCGACGCTACCTCTTCGAGCAGCTCGACGGAGACTTCGTGCTGAACGAAGGGCTTCGGATCGAGACGACGCTGGACGTCGACCTGCAGAAGGCCGCCCGAGAGGCCGTGCGCGAGGGCCTGATCGAGCACGATCGGCGCCGCGGCTATCGCGGCCCCCTGCGCCGAGTCGAAGAGAGCGAGATCGCGAGCGAGCTCGCGCGGCTGGGCGAGCGCAACGCCGCGAAGCTCGTCGGCGAGGAGGAGCCGAAGGAGAGCGCCGGCGCGGAGGATCGACAGCAGGAGGCGAAGGAGATCGTCGACGAGGAGATCGAGCCGACGGCGGAGGGCATGGAAGAGGTCCCGCCGCGCACGCTGCCCTGGGAGACCCCGCTCGAAGGCATCGTGCTCGCGGTCGACACCGAGGCCGAGACCGCCCGGATCGGCTTCGCGCCCGGCGTCTCGGGCGAGGTCCGACTGGACGACGTGTCCTGGGCCCGGGAGCCCGACCTCGACCGTCGACCGAGGCCGGTTCGCCAGATCCGCTCGATCTTCCGGGTCGGGGACGTCGCCGAGTTCGTCCGGCTTCCGGATCTCGAGGAGGAGCCGGCCCCGGCGGCCGAGGAAGGCGAGTCGGAGCCCCGCCTCGCTCGCCTCGACATCTGGCAGGAGCCGCTCGCCGAAGGCGCCCTGCTCTCGATCGACAACGACACGGGAGACGTGCTCGCCCTGGTCGGCGGCTACGACTTCGGCCGCAGCGAGTTCAACCGTGCCGTCCAGGCCGCCCGCCAGCCGGGCTCGGCCTTCAAGCCCTTCATCTACGGAGCCGCGCTCACCCGCGGCTTCACCCCCGTCTCGATCGTGGTCGACCGCCCGGTCGTCTACACCGATCCCGTCAGCGGCTTCGTCTGGGCGCCCCGCAACTACGGCCGGCGATTCTACGGCCCGATGACCATGCGGGACGCGCTCAAGAAGTCGATCAACAACGCCACCGTGCATCTCTTCCGCGACCTCGGCGTCCGCTATGTGATCGACTACGCCCGACGCTTCGGCATCCAGTCCCCGCTCTCGTCCGACCTCTCCCTCGCCCTGGGCTCGAGCAGCGTCACCTTGCTCGAGCTGACCCGCGCCTACGCCGTCTATCCGAGAGGCGGCACTCGCGTGATCCCGCGATTCATCGAGCGTGTCCTCGATCGCGAGGGCAACGAGCTGCTCGGCGATGCGCCCCTCGGCGAGGTCCCGCCGCCCGTCCTGAAGCGGATCGCCTCGGAGGGCGAGGCGCGCGAGGAGGGCTACCCCGACTCGGAGCTCCTGCCGACGCAGCAGCTGATCTCGCCCGCCGATGCCTATCTGATGTCGGACCTGCTGCGAGCCGTCGTCCAGGAGGGTACGGGTCGAAGGCTCCGCCGGCTCGGGCGCACGCTCGCCGGCAAGACCGGGACCACCGACAACTACTCCGACGCCTGGTTCATGGGCTTCTCGCCCGAGCTCACCACGGGCGTCTGGGTCGGTCACGACGAGAACCAGCGGCTGGGATGGGGCGAGAGCGGCGGCCGCGCCGCGCTGCCGATCTGGGGCGACTTCATGGAGGTCGCGCTGGCCCCCTATCCCCAGCGCGACTTCGAGGTCCCCGACGCGATCGAGTTCCAGCGCATCGACCGCAGCTCCGGCCTGATCGCCGACGCCAACACCCAGGACGCCTACTTCCAGCCCTTCCTCGAAGGCACCGCCCCCGAGAAGAGCGCCAGCGACCAGTCGACCAGCGACAAGAGTCGCCAGGCCGCCCGGGAAGACATCTTCTAGCCGCGATTCGGATCCCCGATCCGCCCGCCCCGGGGCCTCGCCGCGGCCGGACACCCCCTCCCACTTCCTTCCCCTCGGCGCCACGCCGTGATATCGCCTATCACGGCCGGATGACTGAAAAGCCCCCGACCACCGAGGCCCCCAGGACCGGGTCGCGGCGCTGCTCCTCGACCTCCGCCCAGGTGGCGGGTTGTCTCCTGCCGTGTTTTCGAAGACAATGCAGAGATGGCGGCACGGGGAGGCCGCAGGCTACTAACTAGTTATGCGGAATCCACGGGACCAGGTGCATGAATTGGGACGCTGTCGGTGCAGTT
>CAYXLY010000075.1:0-13171 GCA_964466005.1 uncultured Spirochaetaceae bacterium
GAAGGGCTCGCCCCCGAGAGCCCGACGGACATCGAGGTAGTGGCGGATCAGATGGCGCTCCTCCGCTCGACGTTCCTCGATCGAGAGCGAGAGCTGGAGGAAATAGCTGAGGTCGCGGAGCGGCGTGCTCACGGTGAGCAGCCCCCAATCGAGGAAGCCGATGCGACCCTGATCGACGAAGAGATTGCCGAGATGCAGGTCGCCGTGGATCACCGTCTTCGGCCCCGCATGCCAGACCGGATGGATCCGATCCCGCTCGCGGACGTAGAGCTCCGCCATCTCGGCGAAGGGACGGCTCAGCCGCTCGCGATGACGTTCGAGCGCAGACTGCAGGCGGAGGCTTCCGTAGTCGCTCGGCGGCTGCGGCTCGGGAACCCAGCCGGCCTCCGAGCGACGCGTCGCCGCATCCTCGAAGCGCACGTGCATTCCAGCGAGGTCCTCGAGCGCAGCGGCTGCCGGGTCCCGCTCCACTCCGACCGTGCCGTCGGGGATCGTGCAGCCCGAATCGATCAGGTCCTCGAGCAGCAGGATGAATCGACCGTCCGTCTCCTCCAGGCGGACGACATGGGCGACCGGCACACGGAGGCGCAGCGAGGGCGCGAGCCGTTCGTAGAAGAGCGCCTCGTGGAGCCCCATCCGGCTGGCGGCGATCGCCTGACGACGCGGCTCGTCGCTGGGGAGGAGCTTGCAGAAGAGCGTCTCGGGCGCGCCGGCGGCTCCATGACGCGTGACGCGAAGGCGCGCATGGGCGTTCGTCGCCTGGCTCTCGCCGAGGAGGTCGACGCTCGTCACCTTCGTCCCCGGGTGGCGCGCGGAGAGCGCCTCCTCCAGCCACTCGGCATCGATGTCGAGCGCGCGCTCGGGAATCGAGCCCGCTCCCGCCCCGGGAGCCCCGCCGCTCATGCGCCGCTCTTGACGCGGGAGAGCATCTCGGAAGCGTCCATGCGCTCCAGATGCGGACCCGCCTGCAGATCGCCCAGAGTCCGGAGGGTCGCGCGGGCTCCCCGCGCCTCGAGCGCCGTATAGACGGCCCGTTTGTTGACTGCGAGAACGGCCGACGAGACGCCTGCCATCCGCTCCGCGATCTCGAGGACGCGCGTCTCGAGCGTCTCCGCGGGAAAGGCCTGGTTGATCAATCCGATCCGCGCCGCCTCCTCGCCGTCGAGCTCACGACCGGCGACCTGGATCTCCATCGCGTGACGCGGCGAGAGATGCGTGGGGAACCAATCGAAATCCGGCAGTGCGAAGCGCGTCACCGGATGCGAGAGCCGGGCATCGAGGCTCGCGTAGGCGAGATCGCAGGCCCCGACCAGCTCGAGCCCCCCGGCGATCGCATAGCCGTGGACCTGGGCGATCACCGGCTTCGCGAGGTCCCAGATCGACATCCAGCCCTCGGTCACGTGTCGCGCCCACTGCATGCCCACGTCGGAGGTGAAATAGGGCTGATCGGAGCCCAGATCGGATCCGAGGTCGTAGCCGGACGAGAAGCATTTCCCGGCCCCCCGCACGATCGAGACCCGGACGCGGTCGTCGCGATCCGCCTCCCGGAGCGATTCCAGGAGCGCCGCGCGCAAGCCGTTGTCGAGCGCGTTCCGCTTCTCGGGCCGATTCAGGGTGAGGCGTCGCACGCCGGGAATCGGATCGTCGATCTCGAGCGGGGATTGCGTCATGAATCCGACCTCCTTGGCCCGACTGCCCAGAGGGCGGCGCGGGCGGGGCTGAGCCGGGGCTGCGAGTCGACGGCGGGCCCCTCGCGAACGTAGCGACGGCCCCGATCCTTCGAAACGACCCTCCGACTCCTTCGGACTCCGGGCGGCCGCGATAGACTCCGACCGGGCCCGGCTGCCATGCGGCGACCCGAGCGGGAGAGCTTCCCTGAACGACTCCGCAGCGAACCGATCGAAGCCCCAGACTCCCCGCGATCCCGCCGCCCCGGCGACGGGGCCTGCGAGGGCCAACCGACGTCTGCGCCCGCTTCGCGGGCTGCTGCCCTTTCTCCGCCCCTACAAGGGCGTCTTGCTGGCCGCCTTCCTGGCTCTCGTGGCCTCGACCGCGGTCCTGCTCTTCGTCCCGCTCACGGTCCGCGAGATGATCGACGAGGGCTTCTCGGCAGAGAATGCCCGGGCGGTCGATCGCTACTTCCTGAGCCTGATCGTCGTGGCCCTCCTCATGGGCGTGACCAGCGCACTCCGCTTCTTCCTCGTCTCGTGGATCGGCGAGCGGGTCGTCAGCGATCTCCGGACTGCAGTCTTCGATCACGTCATCGGATTGAGCCCGGCCTTCTTCGAGACCAGCCATACGGGCGAGATCCAGTCCCGTCTCACGACGGACACGACGCTGATCAAGAGCGTGGTCGGCTCGACGGCCTCGATCGCACTCCGCAACGCGTTCACGCTGGTGGGGGCGGTCTCCATGCTGATCTATACCAGCCCGCGCCTCTCTGCCCTGGTGCTCCTGGCGATCCCGGCGATCGCCGCTCCCCTGCTGGTCTTCGGAAGGCTGGTCCGTCGCCTCTCGCGCAGGAGCCAGGACACGCTCGCCGACACGAACGTCTTCGCCGGAGAATCCCTCTCCTTCATTCAGACTGTCCAGGCCTTCACCCACGAGGCGGCCGATCGCCAGCGCTACCGGAACGTCGTCGAGGTCGCCTTTCGAGCCGCACGCCAACGTCTCGGAGCGCGCGCGATCCTGACCGCCGGGGTCATCTTCCTGGTCTTCGCCTTCATCGCAGGCATCCTTTGGGTGGGCGCCCAGGCGGTTCTCGAGGGCACCATGACGGGCGGTCTGCTCGGGCAGTTCGTCCTCTACGCCCTGTTCTGCGCCATGAGCATGGCGGCGCTCACGGAGGTCTGGGGCGAGCTCCAGCTGGCCGCCGGCGCGGCCGAACGGCTCTTCGAGCTGCTCTCGATCGAGCCGGAGATCCGGAGTCCCGAAACGTGCATCGAGCTCCCCGAGCCCGGCACGGGCCACTTCGTCTTCGAATCCGTCGGGTTCGCCTATCCGACGCGCCCCGAGATCCCCGCCCTGCACGATCTCTGCTTCGAGGTGCGGGCGGGACAGACGCTCGCGATCGTCGGTCCATCGGGCTCGGGCAAGAGCACGATCCTGCGCCTCATGCTGCGCTTCTACGATCCGACCGCCGGACGCATCGAGCTCGACGGGGTCGATCTCCGCGACGTCGACCTCCACGCCCTCCGGCGACGGATCTCCGTCGTGCCCCAGGAGACCGCGATCTTCACGGACAGCCTCCGCGAGAACATCCGCTACGGGAGGCCGTCCGCGACCGACGCCGAGGTCGACCGCGCTGCCGCCGCCGCTCTCGTCGACGAGTTCGCGGAGAGCCTGCCAGAGGGTCATGCGACCCGGCTGGGTCAGAACGGGATGACCCTCTCGGGCGGGCAGCGCCAGCGGGTGGCCATCGCTCGAGCCCTCCTCGAGAACGCTCCGATCCTGCTTCTCGACGAGGCGACGAGCGCTCTCGACTCCCAGAGCGAGGGACTCGTCCAGCAAGCGCTCGAACGCCTGAAGGCCGACCGGACCACGATCGTGATCGCGCACCGCCTCTCGACGGTTCGCCATGCCGATCACATCCTGGTGATCGACTCCGGACGGATCGTGGCTCAGGGCGTCCACGCGGAGCTCGTCGCCCGAGGCGGTCTCTACGCCGACCTCGTTCGCCTGCAGCTCGACCCCGGCCTGGCCGCCGCAGGCTGAGTCGACGCGGATCGAGTCGAGGCCGGCGACTCACGAGCCGAGAGGGTCTCAGCCCTCGACCTGGCCGCTCACCACCCCGGGCAGCTCTTCCAGGCTGGAGAGGCCCTCGCGCTGCAACGTCGCGAGGGGAAGGGTCCAGGTCGTGACCCGTGGGCCGCCCTCCGTCTTGATGAGGCGCAGGCTGAACACCCCCTTCTCGTGCCGGAAGGAATCGATCCAGCTCCCGCCGACCCTGGGATCCTCGTCCGCGATCACCGCCCACACCGATCCGTCGGGCTCCAGGCGCGCCGTGAACTTCGTGATGAAGCCCTGGCCGTCCTCGTAGACGTCGAGGTTCTCCTGCCAGAGGTTGCAGATCTGGAGGATCCAGTACTCGCATGGATTCGGCGTGAACCGGATCACCAGGGCCTGGTCCGTCGGCTTCCGCCAGCTTCCGAATCCATGGAGTCGATCGAGGACCCCGCCGTTGCTGAGATAGGTCGACTCGGAGAAGACGATCTGGTTCGGACGCCGGGAGAGGTCGTCCTGCCACCAGGATCGAACGAGCTCCGCATAGCCGAGGACCGTCTGTCCCGCCTTCGCGAGGCCAGCGCTCACCTCGTCGGGACGGATCGGCCGCGGCCGCGGCGAGTCGACACGCTCGATCCGCATCGTCGGAGGAATCTCCTTCGATCGGTCGTGATGGACCGTCCGGATCAGGATCCCCGTCGAGTCTGCCTCCAGTGGCAGCCAGCTCCGCTCCCGCGAGGGCCCCCCGACCAGGACCTCGAAGTCGCCGTTCTCGTCGAAATCGATCTCGTCGCTCATCAGGAAGGCCGTCGTCTTCAGGCGTGTCGGATCGAACTCGTCCAGGCCGGCCACGCCCCGGGCTGCCCAGCTTCGACTCCCGAGATCGGACGGCTGTGGGGCGGTCCATGCAGCCATGACGAAATAGGGCAGAGTTCCCCGATTGCCGGTGATGCGATAGGTGCAGGAGCCGTCGACGAACTCGCAGAGCAGATGGTCCTGGTCGGGGCACTGGACGTTGATGCTCTGTCGCCAGGGTGCATCGCGGAGACGAGGTCGATCGGGCTCGCAGTTCTCCACGAAGCGCTCGAAGCCGTTACGGACCATCCGGGAGAGGAATCGATACCATTCGGCGCGCTCCTGATCGCTCGGCTCGTCTCCGAGCCGATCCACGATCCGCCCGGCGACCTTCAGGCTCTCGCAGAAATCCTCCCAGGCCTCGCCGCGAAGGAGCCGCCCTGCAGCCAACGCCTTCGTCTCGGCGTCGATCTCCGTCACGAGGCTTCCTCTTCGCTGCCTTCGCCCTCTCCGCCTGCTCCGTCCTCTCCGTCCTCGGGCGCGCTCGCTGCCGGGCGCTGCACGTTTCCTCCGCTCCAGGGGCGCTCCGTCAGCTCGACGAGCAGCGGGTCACCGGGGCGCTCGAGGTAGGCGTATGCGATCTCCTCGCTCATGCGATGATACCAGACGGCGTCGTAGCCGAGCGCCTTCGCGCGATCGATCTTCCCGTCGAGATCCTCGACGTGGAAGCTCAGATGATGCATGCCCGAATGTCCGGCCTCGAGAAACTCCTTGTGCGGGGTCTCTCCGCTCACCCACTCGATCAGCTCGAGCTCGAGGTCACCGCTGTAGCCGATGCCCATCCGGATCCGGTAGGGACTCGGACGGCCGCGGAAGAGCGCGCCTTCGATCTCGCCGTAGTCGACGATCTCGAAGTGGCCGAAGAGGGGTGTGTAGAGCGCGATGGCCTCCTCCAGCCGAGTGAACACGAAGCCGACCTGGCAGCAGGGCGGCAGACTGAGGGCGTCCTGGATCCCGGTCAAGAAGGCCTCCCGAATGGGGACCGTCAGGATGACCGCGATTCAGGGGCACTGTCAAGCGAGTCCCGCCGTATTCGCTATTGCTTGAGACGGGCACGGAAGCGTCGAGCGTGCGGCTCGAGGACGTCGCCACGGGCGATGAGGGATCGACGCTCGGGAGATCTCGCGAGATGATGAGGATGGAGCCTGCCAGGGACGGATTCGGAGCGACCGTACGGGGCCTGGACCTCTCGAACCCGATCCGGCTTGCCGAGCTCGAGGCCCTGAAGCGGTGCTGGGCACGACATGCCGTCCTCGTCTTTCCCGATCAGCACCTCGAGCCCGAGCAGCTCGAGTCCTTCACCCTGTCCCTGGGCGAGTTCGGTCAGGACCCCTTCATCGAGCCGATGGCCGACCACCCCCACATCCTGGAGCTTCGCCGGGAGCCCGACGAGAAGGCCGCCCACTTCGGGGCGGCCTGGCATTCGGATTGGAGCTTCCAGCCCTGCCCGCCGGCCGGCACCCTCCTCTACTCGAGGATCGTCCCGCCCGTGGGCGGCGACACCTTGTATGCCGACACGCATCGCGCCTGGCTGGGGCTCTCGAAGACGATGCGGGAGATGCTGGACCGACTGAGAGCCATTCACAGCGCGTCGCTCGCCTACGGGCCCAGGGGCGTGCTGGCCAAGGACGCAGACCAACGCACGATGAAGATCCTCGTCTCGGAGGAGGCCGAGAAGACGCAGGTCCATCCCCTCGTACGGACTCATCCGGTCTCCGGCAGGAAGACCCTCTTCGTGAACCCCGTCTACACGGTCGGCATCGAGGGGCTGGACCCGCCCGAGAGCTTCACGATCCTGAAGTTCCTGTACGACCACATGGTGAAGGACGAGTTCGTCTACCGACACCGTTGGCAGCCCGACACCCTCGTGCTCTGGGACAACCGCTGCACGATGCATTTCGCGGAGGGCGGCTTCGACGGCCACCTCCGCGTCATGCATCGGACGACCCTCGCTGGAGACCGTCCGGTCTGAGGGCCGGTCTACTCGTGGATCATCTCGGCCAGGTATCGCTCCCGCCCGAGCTCCTCGACGAGATGGAGCTGGGTCTCGTGCCAATCCACCGACTCCTCCTCCTCCGCGAGGATGCGCTCGAGCAGCTCCCGCGTCCCGTTGTCCGATCGTTCTCTGGCCAGAGCCACGCCGGCGTTGAGTCGCTTGACCGCCTCGAGCTCCAGAGCCAGGTCGAGCTCGTGCTGCTCGATCGGGTTCTCGCCGACACGAACCGGATTCAGGCGCTGCATGTTCGGCACTCCGTCGAAGAAGAGGATGCGCTCGATCACGTCGTCCGCATGCTTCATCTCCTCGATCGACTCCTCCCGCTTCTTCGCGGAGAGGCGCGCATAGCCCCAGTTCGCGCACATCTTGTGATGGATGAAGTACTGGTTGATCGCCGTCAGCTCGGCGGTCAAGACGTCGTTCAAGGCCTCGATGATCGCGGCATCTCCCTGCATCGATTCGCTCCTCCGTCTTCTCGTTCCTGCGCGGCCATCCGCGGTGATTGCCCGTCGTTCTTCCGTCGCGATCATCCGTCGCGATCGTCCGTCTCGTCCGTCCAGTCTTCTCGTCCATCCGCCCGTCTCGGCCAAGGACGATCGACCGCGACACTCTACCGGGACTGTCGACCGGGACTGTCGACCTTGACATCCGACCGGGACATCCGACAGAGACCATCCGACAGAGACCATCCGACAGGGGCCCTCGTCCGATCCGAGCGGTCGAGACTGCCCGATCTTAACGGCAAGCCCCTCCCTGTCGAGGAAAGCGAAACTGAAATTCGAGTTCAGCGTGCAGACGGTCCCGGAGAATCGCGGCATCCGAGAGAACGAAGGCCGCCTCGCTCAGGACGCCGCGACCCGTCGACCCGCCCGTCGACCGAAGAACGTCGACTCTCCGATGCAGGTGCCGCTGGAGTAGCCCGTCCCGTCCTGGGCAATGTTCGACGCACAGCCGCCGACGGCATAGAGACCGGGGACCGCCTCGCCCTCGGCATCCAGGACCTCGCCGTCGATCGACACGTCGAGCCCGCCGAGCGTGAAGGCCGTATAGGTCGCCTGTCCGAGCGAGACGTCGAGCGCCGCGTAGGGCGGATTCGTCAGCGGCTGGAGCCATTTCCGGCTCTTGTGGAACTCCGGATCCTCGCCCTTCTCGGCATGCTCGTTGTAGCTGCGGAGCGTCTCCTGAAGCGAGCCGTGGGGCATCCCGAGCCCCTTCTCCATCTCCTCGACCGTCTCCCAGGCGTCGACGAGAGGAGCGGCTCCCCAGCTCGGCGGCTCGGGAGCATAGGTCGCGTCGTCGAGGATCAGGTAGGCGACGCGGTCCGGCTGCTGGGTGGCCATCAGGCTCGACCGGGAATGATAGGAATCCTCGGCGACGAATCGCTGGCCGTTCTTGTTGACGAGGATCCCCTTCAGGTGACTCTCCGGCGGATAGAAGGGCGAGGTGACCAGCGCCCCCTCCATGTGCTTCAGCACGCCGCCGGCGATCTCTCCGAGCTGATGTCCCGCTCCGTCATCGTAGGGCGTGAACTGGCGCGTATAGCCTTCGACGAGCAGCTCGGGCACGTGCCGGGCGAGGAGCTCCTCGTTCTGGGTGAACTGCCCCGCCGCCAGGATCACGCCCTGACGGGCCCGGACGCTGCCCTGCTCTTCGCCGAAGACCCGATAGCTCACGCCGACGATCCGGTCGCCCTCCCGGATCAGCTCGTACACATGCGCGTCGTAGACGATCCGCACGCCCAGGGACTCCGCCTTCGCGATCAGGCATTCCATCATCTTCGCCCCGCCGCCCTCGCCGACCTGAGCCACCTTGTGTCCGCGGGGGGCGGGCCTGGCCTTCTCGCGGAAGGGGTGGACCTCTTCGTTGCCGGACCAGATCAGGCATTCGTCGGTCATCTGCATGACGTGCTTGCCCTGGTACATCGTGTCCTTGAAGGGGACGCCGTGCGCCACCAGCCAGTCGAAGTGCTCGACGCTCTGCTCGCAGTAGAGACGGATCTTCTCCTCGTCGGGCTCGGGCGTATTCATCACCAGATAGGTGATCATGTCCTCGACGTCGTCCTCGACGCCGACCGCCTTCTGGACCCGGGTCCCGCCGCCGAGGTACAGATGGCCGGCGGCCATCGCCGTGACGCCGCCCCCCCCGCTCGCTCGCTCGAGGACCAGGACGTCGGCGCCTGCCTCTCGCGCCTCGATGGCGGCGCAGACTCCGGCGCATCCCAGACCGACGATCACCGCGTCGGCCTCGTCCACCCAATCGGAGATCTCACTCGCAGCGCGCAAGCCGTAGTCGTTGCTCATCGATGCTCCTCTCGATCCTCTCGGCTGCGCGGCGGCTCGCCGCCGCGTCGATTCGAGCTCGCGGAGGGCGTGCCCGGCCCCTCGAGCCCCGGTCTCGCTCTTCCTCCAGCGGCGCCCGACCCGCCCGGACGACACCTGAAAATAGAACACGTTCCATCGGAGCGAAACGGAGCCTCACGCCGGGAGCGTCGCTTCCCGGGCGGGCCGCGGACCGGACGCGGGCTCAGCGACCCGCGAGCCCGCTTTCCGAGATGGCTGGAGGCGCTGGAGGCGCCATCCCGGGACCCCGTGACCCCATCAATCGTCGCTCTTCAGGAAGTCGATCAGAACGGGAAAGGCGCGGCGATCCTCGAGGAGGAAGAGATGGCCCCCCTCGAAGAGCTCCAGACGGGCGCCCGGAATTCGACGCGCCATCCTCTCCATGTTCGCGGGGGGCGAGATCCCGTCGAAGCGCCCGCCGCAGAGCAGGGTGGGCGAGCGGATCTCCGGCAGCCTCGACCAGGTATCGTGTGCGCGACGCGCCTCCATCTGTCGCCGAGCGCCGATCTTCGCTCGCTCCGGATCCGCGTCCTTCCCGATGGCCTGCTGGCGACCCCGCGCCAGCATCACGATCTTCTCGAAGCGCTCGGGATCCCGGCCGGGGCCCCCCTCCGCCCAGCGCCGATCCCCGAGCCGCATGATGCGCCGCAGGAGCTCCGTCTCGTCGAGGCCCTGGAGCTCGTGGAGGGGATACGCCGCCCCGCCCGCCCCACCGCTCGAGGTGCAGGCGAGAACGAGCCGATCGACCCGGTCGGGATGTCGAAGAGCCAGCTCCTGGCCGACCATGCCGCCGAAAGAGACCCCGAGCACGTGCGCCCTCTCCCATCCGACCTCGTCGAGCAGTGCCGCGGCATCGTCGGCGTACTCCGCCATCGTGTAGGGTCGATCCGGCTTGCCGCTCCGCCCGAGTCCGCGTTGGTCGTAGGCCAGGACCTCGAAATGCTGCGCGAGCACGCCATCCCAGAGGCTGGGCTTCTGCCGGAGATCGCCGCCGGTGCCATTGATGAAGAGCAGCGGCGGCCCCGCTCCGATGCGCTCGTAGTAGAGCTCGACGCCATTGCCCGGACACCTCGGCATGCTCTTCTCGCCTCCGCTCGGGGCTCCGACCCGGACTCGCCTCGGGGCTCGGCTCAGCGCCCCTGACCCCGATAAGGTCGCGCACCGGGAGAGAAATCCGGGGACGACCGGCGCAGGGCTCAGCGTATCGCAGGCGATCGGATCCGGTCCAAGCTCGTCTCGCGGACGAACACGGTCTATCCTCGCTCCCCGGTCGCGGTGCGCATCCTCGCGCGGCGACGCGGCGCCCCGGGCCGGTGGGGTCGGGCCTGCTGGACCCGCAGCGAGGCGGTGCGGGGCTCGAGGGAACGAGGACGGAGGTCGTAAGACGATGAAGGACATGATCCACGAGCGCGAGAAAGCCCTCGAGAACGAATTCTTCGCCTCGAGGGAGCGCGAGCTCATCGAGAAGATGAAGGCCGAGGCGGCCGCCGCGAACGATCGCGAGGCCCTGGCCAAGGTCACGCTGATCCAGGACACGCGCCTCCTGGACAGCCTGCTGGCGGCGGGTGTCCGCGCCGAGTCGGTGGCCTCCTTGACCCTCGTGCCGCTGGTCTTCGTGGCCTGGGGTGACCATCGCATGGTCGATGTCGAGCGCCGAGCCGTCCTTCAGGCAGCCCATGACCTGGGCGTCGATCCGGAGGGGGTCCCCGCGGATCTGCTGCAGGGCTGGCTCGAGCAGAGACCGCCGGAGAAGCTCTTCACGGCCTGGAAGGAGTGGATCCGACTGGTGGCGACCGCCCTTCCCGCCGACGAGAGGCAGCGGCTCGCGCGCCAGGTTCTCGACCATTGCCGCGAGGTCGCCCATGCCGCAGGCGGCTTCCTCGAGACCGGGCATCCCATCGAGCGGGGCCAACGGGACGTGATCGAGGAGATCGAGGCGGTCTTCGCGGAGTCCGACTGAGCGCTTCGGAACGGGGGCGTTCAGTCCGTGCCCGAGAGCAGCGCTCGAGCCTCCTCCGGAGTGGCGATCTCCCGCCCGCTGCGCCGCGCCCTCTCCGCCACGGCGGCGATGACCTCGGCATTGCGAGGCGCCCGACGAGACGCATTCGGAGAGGGATCGGGAGAAGATTCGGTCTCGCCGTCCCCGCCGAGCTCGAGATAGGCGTGATCTCCGAGGCCGAGGGCGACGTGGCCGCCACGCTCGATGGCGACCTCGGACAGCTCGAGGGCGTTGGCTCCGTAGCAGGCCACCGCCCAGACGCAGCGGACCGACGGGGGCAGGAAGTCCAACAATGCCTCCAGCCCGCGTCGCGTGGCCGGATGGCCCGCGAGGAGCCCTCCCTCGGTCAGGAACAGCTCCGTGTAGATCGTCCGCGGGAGCACGCCGGTCTCGACGAAGGCTTCGAGCAGGCGCAACGACCCGACGCCCCAGATGGCCGCCATCGGCAGCGCGGACACCGCACGCGCCCGGGCCGCGAGTGACTCCAGCTGGCCGACGGTATTGAAGTAGGCGAGCTGCCTGCCACCGACGTGCTCGGCGCCGGGAGACCAGATCGGCAGGTTCGTGCTCGCGAGGTCCAGGGGAACGAGGTCCGCCCGGGTCTGCTCGGAGGTCGCCATCGCGTCGATGTGGACGAACCGGGCCTCGAGATCCGGGACCGTATTCGCCCCGAGCGTGGGCATGATCAGCACGTCGCATGCCTCCCGGATTCTTCGGGCGGCCTCCCGGTAGAGAGCGATCTCGCTGGAGGGCGCTCCGGTCTCGGGATCCCGGGCGTGATAGTGGACGATGGAGGCGCCGGCCTCCCGGCAGGCCGCGGCATCGTCCGCGATCTCCGCGGGCGAGAACGGCACGTGGGGATTGGGCTCCCGCGGCGTGTACTCGTTCAGCCGAGCCTCGATGATCAGCTTCTCCATCCGCGCCCTCCCCCCTGGCTCCCCGGCTTTCTGGCCCGCCTCAGGATGACCCGAAGCGCACGGAATTGCACGAACGACCCCGGCCGGGACACGAGCCATCGGATCCCGACCCGTCCGCGTGACGGGAGCCCGGAGGAGGCCCCCCCGCAGCCAGCCCGGGGGCCCCCGGACAGGACCGCTCTTCGGCATCGAACGGCGGACAGGAAGGGCTAGAATGGAGGCCCGATCAAGGAGTACCCCATGAGCGAGCTCGACTTCGATCCCTTCGACGCGGACAACCACTACTACGAGGCACACGACGCCTTCACGCGCCACGTTCCGAAGGAGATGCAGCCGCGCTGCGTCCAATGGGCCGAGATCAACGGACGCAAGCATCACATCGTCGGCGGACGGCTCTCCCACGCCGTCTCGAATCCCACCTGGAATCCGATCGCCAAGCCGGGGGCCATCGCAGCCTACCTTCGCGGGAATCCGGAGCAGATGGATCCGAGGTCGCTGATGGCCGATCGGGAGCCGCTGCCCGATTGCTATGTCGACCGGGATGCGCGCGTCGCACAGATCGAGGAGCAGGGGCTCGAGGCCGTATGGCTCTTCCCCACGCTCGGCGTTCTCTACGAGGAGCTCTTGAAGCACGACACCGAGGCGGTGAAGGCGCTCTTCCACGGCTTCAATCGATGGCTGCAGGAGGACTGGGGCTGCAACTACAAGGAGAAGATCTTCGCAGCCCCCTACATCGCCCTGTGTGACGTCGATTTCGCCTGTCAGGAGCTGGAGTGGGCGCTGGCCCAGGACGCACGCGTCGTCTGCATGCGGCCCGCAGCCGTGCATACGCCCGATGAAGGCCCCCTGTCTCCGGCCCACCCGAGATTCGATCCCTTCTGGGCGCGGGTCGACGAGGCCGGGATCACGGTCGTGATCCACGCGGGCGACTCCGGCTACACCACCCACGGATACGTCCGCGACGGCTTCAGCTCGGGCGGGATCGCCGGCCCCATGCTCCCCAACATCAAGCATTTCAACATCGAGCGCGCTGCCTACGACTTCCTCGTGACGCTCTGCTACGAGCGGCTCTTCGAGCGCTTTCCGAACCTGCGCATCGCCTCGGTCGAGAATGGCGCCGAGTTCCTCTCCGACCTCTTCCGAAAGCTCCGTCAGTCCCGTGATCGCCTCTCGGTGGCCGGCTACTACAAGGAGGATCCGGGCCTGCTCTTCAAGGAGCACGTGTGGATCAATCCCTTCTGGGAGGACGACGTGTACGAGGTCGAAGAGCTGATGGGAGCGGATCGCGTGATCTTCGGCTCCGACTGGCCCCATATCGAGGGGATGCCCCAGCCGCTCGACT
>CAYXLY010000076.1:0-2329 GCA_964466005.1 uncultured Spirochaetaceae bacterium
AAGACGGCTGGCCGCCCGGCATTCAAGATCGAGACGCGCCTCGAGGTCTCGCCCTTCGTGGCGGCCGCCACCCTGATGGAGGGAATGCTCTCCGACGACGACCTGCCGAAGGGACAGCGCCGTCGGATCCTCGAGCGCAGCGAGCAGGGCGCGCTCGTCTACACCTTCATCGACCTCCCCTTCCCGCTCTCCGATCGCGAGCTCGCGCTCCGGATCGTGCACTCCCGGGATGACGTGACCGGGATCCATCGGGTGGAATGGGCCGAGGCCAACGACGCGCTCCCCGCCCGGGAGGCAGGCGTCGTTCGACTGAGCGGGGCGGTGGGCCATTGGGAGCTCCGCCCCGACGGCCGGCGCGGAACGCACGCGACGCACATGACGCAGACGGAGCTCGGGGGCTCGATTCCCGACGCGATCGGCGATCGCCTCATGAAGGCGCAGGCCCTCGACTCGGTCGACCGACTGCGGGATCGGATCCGCGACCGGGAGCGACGTCATGTGGCCGGAGCACCGCCCGTCGTCGAGCTCTTCCCCAAAGACCGGATCCCCAAAGACGGGATCCCGGACGAGAGAGTCCCCGAGGATCGGGTCCGCGAGTAGCGCGCCCGGGGCGGGCCTCGGCCCGGCCCCGATCGTGATAAGCTCCGCCCGGATTCCTGCCCGGAGAGCCTTGCACCTTGGTCTATACCGTCGCCGCCTACTCCATCACCCTCGGCGTTCTCGCGCTCTACGGCGTCTCGATCCAGCATCGCCGCCACGTCGCCGCCGCGCGGCTCTCGCGTCAGGGCAGGGGGGCGCCGCCGGATCCCACGCGCGGCTTCAATCTCGGCGCGATGCTGCTCGCGCCGATCTGGATGATGGCGCACGGGATGCGGGCGGCGGGAGCGGGGCTCCTGGTGCTCTGTCTCGCGCTCGGCCCCCTGGCCCAGCAGGGCTTCTGGATCCCCCTGCTCTTCGTCGGTGCGGTTCCGCTGGCTGCCGGGGCGGCGTTGGGGTTCGTGGGCAACCGGATCGCCGTCGGTCATCGGGGCGCCGTGGGCCTGGAGGATCTCTCGTCCAGCCAGCTGCCCTGGGCCCTGGCCGGCATCGTCCTCCACGTCTTCGTCCTGCCCTGGGTGCTCTTCCTGCTCCCGATGCGCTGAGGAGACCGGCGCTCCGGATCAGTCCGCGTCGACGAAGCGCGCGACGGCCTCGAGAACGGCGTCGTGGATGGCGCCGTTGGTCGCGATGATGCCGCGATTGTGCTCGAGCTTGCGGCCATGGCCGAAGTCGAGGGCCTGACCGCGCACGTCGGTGACACGTCCGCCGGCCTCTTCGACCACGATCGCGCCGGCGGCGTGGTCCCAGATCTTCTCGCGATAGTCCTTGCGGGTCGGCAGCCGGAGATAGATCTGGGCCTCACCGCGGGCCACGATCGCATATTTGGCCTGACTGTCGACGCGGACGGGCTCCTCGGTGATCTCGAGGGCCGCGGCGATCTGCGCGCTCTGGTCCTGGTCGCTGTGTCCCGACTCCACGGACTCGCAGAAGCGGGCCTCGGCGGTCCGCTCGATGTCGCTGACCCGAATCGGTGTCACGCCGGCCTCGCCCGTGCCGGCGAGCGGACGCGCCTGCGTTCCCTGGCCGCGAACGGCGCTCAGCAGCACGCCCGGCTTCCCATCCGGCCCGGTCAGGTTCGGGCAGCCGAGAACGCCGAGCACGACCCGTCCCTCCTCGATCAGCCCGAGGGCGATCGCATACTGCTCGCCCCGAAGGAAGCCCTTCGTCCCGTCGATCGGGTCCAGCGTCCAGTAGCGCTGCTGGGATCCATCGGGAGTGACGCCGCCGACGTCGATCCAGTCGAGCGCCTGCTCGACGCCGACGTCAGCGCCCCGGACCTGGCGGACATGCTCGGCGACCTGGTCTCGCGTCGCCTCGTTGCCCGGCTCGCGCAGCTCGTCGGCATTCTCCTCGCCGACCACCGCATGGACCTTCGAGCTCGCCAGCAGCGACGAGCAGACGAGCGCCTGGGAGGCGAAGTCGGCGACGGTCACGGGGCTCCGGTCCTTCTTCTCGAGGGTCGCCGCGGTGACGAGGTTCCTCTGCACGTCCTGGCAGACGGTGGCCGCGTCGCGGACGGCGGCCACGGCGGCTCGGAGCTCGGAGGCGAGATCGATTTCAGGCACTCTCATTTCCTCGTTTCGACACGTTGGAGCGGCGGGCGGCGGGACCATAGCGAAGGGGCATCGAGTCGCGCGCGTCGCCCGCAGAGGCCTCTCTGCTGCCCATGCCCGGTGCAGGACGCCCGCGCGGACCGGAGCGCGGGAGATCGGGCGGACGGACGGGCGGG